>CAIYRG010000238.1 GCA_903928515.1 uncultured Alphaproteobacteria bacterium
AGGAACAGATCGGCCGCGCGATAGCGGGCGAGATAATGCGCAGGCGGGATGCGGGCGCCGAATACCAATCGCTCGGGCGCCACGCCACGGGCCGCAGCTTCACGACGGAGATTGCGGGCGATGGCGTCGTTGCCTTCGAGCAGCCAGAGAACGCTGCCCTCGACGGTGCGCAAAATTCGCATCCAGACATCGAATATTTCAGGTGTCAGCTTGTAGTTGTTGTTGAAGGAGCAAAACACGAAGGCGTTGTCGGGCAGACCCAATTCGGCGCGTGATGGCGTCTCGGCGACAAGCCTGCGGCTGTCGTTGGGCTGATAACAGTCGGGCAGAGTGATGACACGTTCGCTGTAGAAGGCGGTGTCCGCTGCCGGGGTAACCCACGGATCGCCGATGATGTAGTCGTGGCAGGACGCGCCGATTGTGCCGGGAAAGCCGAGGTAGTTGACCTGGATCGGTGCCGGGCGGCGAGCGAAGACGCCGTGGCGGGCGAGGCCGAAGTAACCGTTGAGGTTAAGCAGGATGTCGATGTCGGCATCGGCTATGGCGCGGACGGCCTCATCATCAGTCATCGTCGAAATGTCGACGACGCTGTCGAACGCGACATTGAGTCGCTTGCGGGTCGGGCCGCCATCGTCGAAGCCGTTGTCGAAGCAGACGACCTCGAAGCGATGCTTGTCGTGGCGTTCGATCAGTTCGACCAGCAGGAAGGCGGTGGCCTGTTCGCGGAACTCGCCCGAGACATAACCGAGGCGAATCTTGCCGTCGGTGCGGACCGTGCCCGTAAAGACGGGCGCGTGGACCTGAAAGACATGGGCTGCTTCGATCTCGGCGCACTTCAGTTGATCGGCCGGTGAGCCGGAGATGGCGAGGAAGTTAAACGGGTGGCAGACGCGCTTACCGGCTCGTACATCGGCAATGATGTCTGCGGTCGATCTGTCGAAATCGCGCCAGTCGCAACAGTGGAGGCGGGCATAGTGGAGGTCGCCCTTGAGGTGTTCGTAGCCGCCATGCGCCAGCAGCCATTCGAGATCGGCGATGGCACGCTCGTATTTGGCATCCTGGATCAGCGCCTGGCTGCGGGCATGGTGCGCTTCGGCGTAGTCAGGCCGGCTACGGATAGCATAATCGAAGCTGGCTAGCGCTTCGTCGTTCTGGCGCAGCCCAACCAGCACGTTGCCGCGATTGTAGGCCGCAGCCGCATAATCGGGATTGAGAGTAAGAGCCTGCTCATAGCCGGCCAGCGCTTCATCGGGTCGCTTCAGCTTCACCAGCGCGTTGCCGCGGTTGTAGTGAACATCGGCGAAATCCGGCGCCTCGGCCGCGACGATATCGAAAGCAGCCAGTGCCTCATCGGCGCGATCCAGCGTCAGCAGGACGCTGCCACGATTGTTGAGAAGATCGAGGTTGCCGGGCGAAATCGCGAGACCGTTGTCGTAGCTGGCGAGTGCGTCGTCGGGTCGACCGAGGTCCAGCATCAGGTTGCCGCGATTGAACCAGGCTTCGACAAAATCGGGCCGGACCGATAGGGCAAGGTCATAATCGGCTAACGCCTGCTCATGCTGAC
>CAIYRG010000239.1 GCA_903928515.1 uncultured Alphaproteobacteria bacterium
CGGCGATGATGGCGCTGGCGCCGGACAGAATATCGAGCACGGTGAGGTTGCCGGTTTCGACCATCAACTGGAAAGCGCGGCTGAACAGGAAATCGCCCACCAGCACCGACGGCTTGTTGCCCCACACGGTGTTGGCGGCGGGGCGGCCACGGCGCAGTGCGCTTTCGTCCACCACATCGTCATGCAGCAGCGTTGCGGTGTGAATGAACTCCACGGCGGCGGCGAGGTTCAGATGCAGTGCATCGGCATAACCGCAATGGCGCGCGGTGGCCAAGGTGATGAGCGGGCGTAGGCGCTTCCCGCCGGAATCGATCAGATGGGCGCTCAAACGCGGGATAAGCTCGGCTTGGCTCGACATGCGGGCGTGAATGACCTTGTCCACCGCCAGCAGATCGTCGCCCAACAGCAGCGAAAGCTTCTCCACCGGGTTGACGCCCGGAGGGAGCTGCGTGGCGGCTTCGGAGGGGTTTTGGCTCATTCGCCTTGCCGGGTGCCCATGGTTCGCGCCATTTAGGGAACGCGGCGCGGGTCGGTCAAGGAACGCCTTGGGGCTAAATTCCCTCAGGTGGGGCACTTTGTCGCGAAGTGAGACTTTCCGGAAACAGCTCCGTCAGAAACGACAAGCGGAACGCGCGACATGAAAGAAGTTCTACGCACCAACAACCTTGTCTATCTCAGCTTCGCGCAGGCGGTGCTGGATGAGGCGGGCATCGAGTCGCTCGTGTTCGACACGCATATGAGCGTGATCGAGGGCAGCATCGGGGCACTGCCGCGCCGCCTTATGGTGGATGACGACGAGGTCGTACGCGCGAAGGCCGTGCTGGCCGCTGCCGAGCCCCAGGGTACAGGCGAAGAAGAGGACGAAGCGGAACCCTCGTGATGGATTCGCACACGCTCGACGGGTTTCTCGACGGCCGCATCCAAGCAGCCCAGCCGAAAAAAGGGTTTCGCGCCGGGCACGATGCGGTTCTGCTGGCGGCCTCGGTTCCTGTTCAATCCGGTGAGACAGCGTTGGAGTTGGGCGCAGGGAGCGGCATCGCCAGCCTGTGTTTGGCGAGCCGCGTGCCAGGCTGCCGCATCACCGGCGTTGAGATCGACCCGATATTGGCAGCGCTGGCAAACGAGAATGCCGCGCGCAACGTGATGCAGGATCGCGTGAGCTTCTTGGCGCAAGACGTTGAAACACTTGGCGATGAGATGTTCGATCACGTCTTTTTGAATCCGCCGTTCCATCAGCCTAGCGGGACGCCGTCATCCGATGCGGCCACGGATCGCGCCAAGCGTGATGTTGACGATGCGCTTCCGCGCTGGACGGAATTGGCGCTGGCGCGGGTGCGCAGGCAGGGCAGCGTGACCATCATCTTCCGTGCCGACCGGGAGGCCGGTGTTCTGCGCGCAGGCTTAGGAGCCGCCGCCACCGTGCTGCCCCTGGCCCCCCGCGAGGGCGAAGCGCCCAAACGAACCCTCATCCAATTGCGCAAGGGAGTGGCCGCAGACGTGACGCGGTTGCCGCCTTTCGTGCTGCACGGGGCGGACGGCAAGCCTACCGAAGCAGCCGAGGCCGTCCTGCGGGGGCGTTCGGCTCTGATTTTGGCTGGAACCTCACCCGGTTTGGGCCTTGCTTGACCCTGGGTGAGCCCCAGGGCTAACACCCCTTGGCCGATCAGACCCCAGGTTTCCTTTGTCGCTAGGCCCCACCTTTCAGGACACGATCCTGACGCTCCAAACCTTTTGGGCCAAGCAAGGCTGCTTGATCCTGCAGCCCTACGACATGGAAATGGGGGCGGGCACCTTCCACCCGGCCACCACGCTGCGCGCGCTGGGGCCGCGCCCGTGGCGCGCTGTGTATCTGCAGCCCTCGCGCCGCCCCAAGGACGGGCGCTATGGCGAGAACCCGAACCGGTTGCAGCATTACTATCAGTGCCAGGTGATCCTCAAACCCTCGCCGGCCGATGTGCAGGATTTGTATCTCGGCAGTTTGAAGGCGCTGGGCATCGATCCGGCCAAGCATGACATCCGCTTTGTGGAAGACGATTGGGAAAGCCCGACGCTGGGCGCGTGGGGCCTGGGCTGGGAGGTGTGGTGTGACGGGATGGAAGTCTCGCAATTCACCTATTTCCAGCAGGTTGGCGGCATCGATTGCGATCCGGTATCGGCGGAAATCACGTACGGGCTCGAGCGCCTCGCCATGTACGTGCAGGGCGTGGAAAACGTGTACGACCTTCGCTTCAATGATCGCTTCTTTTACGGCGAAGTGTTCCACCAAGCCGAGCGCGAATATTCGGCGTTCAATTTCGAAGCGGCCGATACCGAAATTCTGTTCCGGCATTTCACGGACGCCGAGAAAGAGTGCCAGCAATTGATCGGCGTGAAGCTGGCGTTGCCCGCTTACGATCAGTGCATCAAGGCCAGCCACTGCTTCAATCTGCTGGATGCGCGCGGCGTGATCTCCGTCACCGAGCGCGCTTCTTATATCGGCCGCGTGCGCGCGCTCGCCAAAGCTTGCTGCGAAGCCTGGCTCGCCAGCGGCCAAGGCGCGTATCAGTCGAAAGCGAAGGCGTAAGATGCCTGAGATGCTTCTCGAAATTTTCTCCGAAGAAATCCCGGCGCGCATGCAGGTGCAGGCCGCGAAGGATTTGGAACGCCTGATCACCGGCGCGCTCACCGAGCGCGGCCTGATGTTTGAAGCCGCGCGCAGCTTTGCGGGCCCGCGCCGTTTGACGTTGGCTGTGGCGGGCTTGGCCGCCAAGCAACCGGACACCAAAGAAGAGAAGAAGGGGCCGCGCGTCGATGCGAACCCGAAAGCGATTGAAGGCTTTTTGAAATCGGCGGGCCTGACGCTCGACCAGTGCCAGAAGAAAGACGACGGCAAGGGCGAGTTCTATCTCGCCGTTATCGAGCGCAAGGGGCGCACCACAGCCGAAGTGCTCGCCGAGCTTTTGCCTGAGCAGATCGTGAAATTGCCGTGGCCGAAATCCATGCGCTGGGGCGAGGGCGCATTCCGTTGGGTGCGCCCGCTGCACAGCATCATCGCGACGTTTGATGGCGAGGTGGTGCCGTTCACGGTGGCCAATGTGCCGAGCGGCAATGTCACGCGCGGTCATCGGTTTCTGTCCAGCGGCGAGATCACCGTGCGCCGCTTCGAGGATTACTCGGAGCAACTGAAATCCGCGCATGTGATCCTGGATGGCGCAGAGCGCCGCGAGATCATTCTGGAAGCCGTGAAGCAACAGGCTTTCGCGTTGGGCTTCGAACTGATCCCCGACGAAGGCCTGGCCAACGAAGTGATGGGCCTGGCCGAATGGCCCGTGGTGCTGGTCGGCACGATCGATCCGGCGTTCATGGATGTGCCGGGGGAAATCCTGCAAACCGCGATGCGCGCGCATCAGAAATATTTCGCGTTGCGTGATCCGAAAACCGGCAAGCTCGCCAACAAATTTGTTGTCGTTGCCAACATGCAGACGGCGGATGGCGGCAAGGAGATCATCGCGGGCAATGAGCGCGTGCTGAAAGCGCGCCTGTCGGATGCCAAATTCTTCTGGGATCACGACCGTGCGCGCACGCTGGAAGGCCGCGTGGACGATCTCAAAGGCATTGTGTTTCACGCCAAGCTCGGCACGCAGGCCGAGCGTGTGGAACGTGTCGTGGCGTTGGCGGCCGAAATCGGGCAGGCGCTTGGGCTTTCGAGTGCGGATATCGCAAAGGCCAAGCGCGCCGCGTTGCTGGCGAAGGCCGATCTCACCTCGGGCGTCGTCGGCGAATTCCCCGAGCTGCAAGGCGTGATGGGCCGTTATTACGCGCTCAACGACAAGGAAGATGCTGCCGTCGCCGACGCGGTGCGCGA
>CAIYRG010000240.1 GCA_903928515.1 uncultured Alphaproteobacteria bacterium
CCGCCGAAGAAGCCGGCTTCTCCGCCAAACAGGCTGCGCCCAAGCGCCCTAAGAAAAAGGCGTAAGCACGCATGAGCGGCCCAATGGGAAGCATCATCGGCTTCGCAGTTGCCGCTCTCGTGATCGGCTATTTTCTTGGCTCGATCCCGTTCGGCCTAATCTTCGCGCAGATGGCTGGTGTTGGCGATATCCGCAAGACGGGTTCGGGGAATATTGGCGCCACCAATGTTTTACGCTCCGGCAAACGCTGGGCCGCCGCCGCAACATTGCTGTTCGATGGCGGCAAAGGTGCCGTTGCTGTATTGGCCGGCTTGTATCTCGCGGGCGATGTCGGCGCGATCTATGGCGGCCTCGGCGCGTTCCTTGGCCATCTCTATCCAGTGTGGCTCAAGTTCAAAGGCGGCAAAGGCGTCGCCACCTTCCTCGGCATCGCACTCGCGCTCTTCTGGCCGGTCGGCGTAGCCACCTGCGCCACGTGGCTGGCGGGTGCGCGCCTCTTCAGGGTTTCATCGCTGTCCGCGCTGATCGCGGCGGCGCTAACGCCAGCCTATTTCTATTTCGCGGGGCTCCCGCTTTACGCGGCCCTCATGGCCGGATTGGCCGTGCTGATCTTCTACACGCACCGCGCCAACATCCGCCGCCTGCTCAAAGGCCAAGAGCCGAAAATCGGGAAATAGCCTTACGCATACTTCCGATACAGCATCTTCAGACCGGCACGCGCCCAACGCAGCGTGATCAGATGCCCATCCTGCACGCCGGGTTTCTCACCCGCATGATAGCCGGTGAGAAACAGTGTCTTCATATCGGGCCCGCCGAACACCAGATTCACCGGCCAGAAATTCGTAAGCTCGATCTGCTCAAGCAACGTGCCGTCCGGTGCGTAGCGGTTTAGCCCCAGCCCCACATTGCACACGAGAATTGAACCATCGGCTTCGACGCATAGAGAGTCGAAATGCTGATCCTCGATCGTTCCCGTCGCCAGCACGCGCGGTTTCGCCTTACCGCTCTCCTGCTCCAACGTTCCGCGCGCCGTAATCTCGAAGGCAACCAATTTCGAAACCGGACGCGACAGCGCGACATAGAGTGTGCGGCGATCCGGTGACAGACCAATGCCGTTTGCCGAGGGCAAATCGCCGGCCGCGATTTTGATCATCGATCCGTCAGTGCGCGCGTTGTAGACGCAATTTCCGGCGAGGTCTGTGACCCACATGTCGCCCCACTCATCGAACACAAGATCGTCGCAGCGTCCAAGATCTGTGCCGTCGCATTGGGTGTAGAGAATCTTCATATCGCGCGTGGCGGGATCGAGCCGGACGTTCGAGCCGTGGAATACGGTTACAGGCGGCGCGTTCGGGTCTTGCGGGCCGCTGCGGCTACCCGCGCGTGCCACATACAAGCCGCCGTCAGGGCCAATCGAAAGCCCATTGGGACCATCATCCGTGTGCTTGAAAATTTCGAATGTGCCGTCGGCCTTCACGCGGTCCACGTTGCCCGCTGGGATTTCGACGAAGAACACGCTGCCGTCCGCCATGGCCACGGGCGCTTCCGTGAAGCGAAGCCCATGCGCGAGGATTTTGTAATCGGCGATCTTGGTTTGCAGCGGTGGTTTCACCTCCGCGCCAAAGGCTGGTGCGATAGACGTGAGTGCCGCGGCGGACGCCGTAGTGACAATGGCCGAACGTCGTGTGATGCGCATGATGCCTCCCCGTAACTTCACCGCTTGGGGTGATTTACAGGAGATACTAAACCGATTGACGTTTGGCTGAAAATGGATGGCCCACTTCTTTCCTCCCCTGCACTTGCGGGGAAGGTGTTCGGCGAAGCCGAACGGAGGAGTCAGCGCGATCTTTCATCCGCAGAAACGGTCGCCAGGAGCATAGCTCCCCCCTCCGTCTCGCGGCGCAGCTTTTCTAAGTCGCTTTGCTCCTAAGAAAAGCTAGCGGCTCGCCACCTCCCCCGTAAACGGGGGAGGAAAAAAGAGAGCGATTACTTCCCAGCTTCCAGCGTCGACCAGAAGCGGATCGGCTTGCCGAGGCTCGGCGCGACCAACGCGCGGTCGCGCATCACGGTCTGGCCGCGAATGATCGTGGCCAGCGCCCAGCCTGTCGTCTCCATCCCATCAAACGGCGTCCAACCGCAGCGCGAGGCGATCCAGGAATTCTCGATCTTCTTCTTGGCTTTCAGATCGACAATCGTGAAATCGGCATCAAAGCCCTGCGTGATGCGGCCCTTGCCGGCGATGCCGAAAATGCGCGCCGCTCCGGTGCTGGTGAGATCGACAAACCGCTCCAGCGAGAGCCGCCCCGCATTCACATGATCGAGCAGGATCGTGACCAGCGTTTGCACGCCGGGCATGCCCGACGGCGTGTTGGGATAGCCTTTATCTTTTTCCTCGCGCGTGTGCGGCGCGTGATCGGAACCGATCACGTCGATGACGCCATCATTCACCGCGCGCCACAACGCTTCGCGATGGCGGGCGTCACGGATCGGCGGGTTCATCTGCGCGTAAGTGCCAAGGCGCTCGTAACATTCGGGCGCGGAAAGCGTGAGATGCTGCGGCGTGGTTTCGGCCGTGGCGAAATCGCGATTGGCGGCGATAAGCGGAATTTCCTCGCCCGTCGTCACATGCAGAATATGAAGCTGGCGGCCCGCTTCGCGCGCCAGCCGAAGAATGTGTTCGGTGGAGTTCACGGCGGTTGCCACATCACGCACCACCGGGTGCGAGCGCGGATCGCCGGGGATGGCGAGCGACTTGCGCTCTTTCAGGCGATGCTCGTCTTCGGAATGCACCGCCATGCGGCGGCGGCCCGAACGCAACGCGGTTTTGATCGCTGATTCTTCATCCAGCAACAGCGAGCCCGTGGAGGAACCCAAAAACGCCTTCACACCTGCGGTGCCGGGAAGCTTTTCCAGCTCGCCCAACACACCTGCATTCTGCGGCGTGGCGCCGA
>CAIYRG010000241.1 GCA_903928515.1 uncultured Alphaproteobacteria bacterium
CGAGGGCCCTGGACATGCCGCTTTCTCCCCACCCGATTGCCGCCCGGCCCGTGGCCAAAGCGGTCGAATGCGCCCTACAATCGACGCTTGAGCAAAGGATACAAACGGTCCATTCTTGGACAATTGGAAAACGCCTAAACTATCAAGACGTTGAAATAATAAGATAAAATATAGGGCGGGGAGAATATGCGGCGTCCTTTTGTCACTTTTCCCGCACACATAGATAGTCGCCTTGTGCGGATTATCGCCCAGTCAGTGACATGACTGTCGTCGCTCATCCCGGCTCAGTCGGCGTGCTGGCGGTGCGAACGCTTCGCCGCTGGCGTCTGTGGACTGCCGTCGGCACGGCCACCTTGCTCAGCGCGATCATGTTGCTCACCGTCTATAACGTGGCCGAACGGCGCGCCATGGCCACCCTGGAGCGCGAGCAGCGGATGACCGCCCAGTTGCAGCTGGCGGCTCTGGAGAGCGAACTTCAGAAGCAGCGCTCGGCTCCCAGCATTCTCGCCGACGACAGCGATGTACGCCGTTCCTTGGCCGATCCATCGCCGGAACGCAGCCTGGCGATCTCGCGCAAGCTGAGCAAATTGAAAGGCCAGATCGGCAGCGCGGCGCTCTACGTCCTGGACGCGCGCGGCGTGGCGTTATCTTCCAGCACGGCTTCCCGCGTCGGCACCGACTACAGCCACCGCCCGTACTTCGAAGACGTCATGCGCGCCGGTTCAGCCGAACAGTTCGGGCTCGGCACCGTGAAGCAATTCCCGGGACTTTATGACGCTCACCGCGTCGACCTGAACGGCAGGCCTTTGGGGGTGGTGGTGACGGTGGTGAAGTTCGCCCCCATGGAGGCCACATGGCGGCGCGACAGGACCACGACCTTCGTTTCTGACAACTCGGGGAGGATCGCACTGACGAGCATCCCAGGGCTGCGCTTCGCGACCCTTCCTGCAACGAGTCCCGATACCCTTGAAACCACCCTGCCCACCTCGGACAAAGGCTGGCGCCTCACAGTGATCGGCAGCCGGGGCCCGGCGCGCCAGGAGGCCCGCAGCGCCACTTTGATCGCCGCGCTCGCCTTGGCCTTGCTGGCCAGCCTGGCCGCTTGGATGTGGCGCCGCCGGCGGCTGGTGACGGAGCGTGCAGCCGCTGAGGCCCTGTATCGTGCGCGGCTGGAGCGCGACGTCGCCTCCCGCACCCATGAGCTAAGCGACAGCAACACGCGCCTGTCGGCGGAAATCCACGAGCGCCAATTCGCCGAACATCGCCTGAACATGGCGCAGGCCGACCTTGTACAGGCCAACAAGCTGGCGCAGCTCGGCCAGATCACCGCCGGCGTAGCGCACGAGGTCAACCAGCCCTTGGCCACCATCCGCGCCCTGGCCGAGAACGCGCGCAAAATGATCGCCAAGCGCAAGACAGACACGCCGTCGCAGGTCGACGACAACCTGGACTCCATCGTGCGCATGAGCGAGCGCATCGCCCACATCACCGGAGAGTTGCGCGCCTTCTCACGCAAGGCGACCGGCGACTCGATTACCGTGTCGCTGAAGCAGACGATCGATTCCTCGATCCTGCTGAACAAGTCCCGCCTGCGGCACAACCGCGTTCGGCTCATCCGTGAAACCATCGGCGCGGAGGTTCGCGTC
>CAIYRG010000242.1 GCA_903928515.1 uncultured Alphaproteobacteria bacterium
GCAATGCCGACCATTGGCCGTAATGCCCGTATTCCGGATAGCGCAACGTCACGCGCTTGGCGGTAAGCTCAGGTTCGCGTCCGCCGGGAAAAAACAATCCCCTCATGAACATCGGCCGGTCAGCGCTCCACAGTGGCGCGGCCGAAGCGCGCGGCAAAACGCTCACGAGATTCCATGCGCTTCACGGGGCCGAGTGCGGCCAGGGCCGGTTCGCCACGCTCGCAAAGTTCGCGTGCAATGCGCTTCACATGCTCCACATCCACCGCCTCGATCCGCGCGATGATGTCGGCCGGCGTCAGCACCGTGCCGAACGCGAAGAGATGCGTCGACATCTGATCGCAGCGCGCAATGGAGGATTCCAAGCCCATCAGCAGCGACGCCTTCAACTGCGCCTTGGCGCGGGCGACTTCTTCCGGCGTTGTTTGTGTTGCCATCGCCGCCATCTGATCGGCCACCAGCGGCGCGATCTCGCCCGCCTTGTCGTCGGATGTTCCCGTGTAGACGCCGAATACGCCGATATCGCCATAAGGCTGCACGAACGAAGAGATCGTGTAGCAAAGGCCGCGCTTCTCGCGTGCCTCCTGGAACAGCCGTGATGACATGCCGCCGCCGAGGGCGGTCGCGAAAATCTCCAGCGCGATCATGTCGGGATGCGCGATGGCGATGGTCGGGAACGCGAACGCCAGATGCGCCTGCTCCAAATCCTCGACCATGCGGCGTTCTTCCGGGACGAAGCGCGATGGCGTCACCCCCGAGATATCGCCGCGTTTCACATCGCCGAACACACGCTGCGCCTGCTCCACGATGCGGTCATGATCGACCGCACCGGCGGCAACCAGCGTCATCGCACCCGCTTTGTAATGCGCGCCCATGTAGCGCGCGCAATCGGCGCTATCGAAGGACGACACGGTTTCGATATCGCCGAGAATGGGCCAACCCATCGCCTGATCGGGAAAGCAGGCCAGTTGCAAAAAATCGAAGATCAGATCGTCGGGCGCATCTTCGGTCTGCCCGATTTCCTGAATGATGACTTCCTTCTCGCGGCCGATATCGTCGGGCGTGAAGGAGGGATGCAGCAGAATGTCGGAGAGAAGATCGAGCGCCAGCGGCACATCTTCTTTCAGCACGCGCGCGTGATAGGCGGTTTGTTCGCGGCTGGTGTAGGCGTTCAGATCGCCGCCGACGGCTTCGATCTCCACCGCGATGTCCTGCGCGCTGCGCGTGGCGGTGCCTTTGAACGCCATATGCTCGAGCATATGCGACAGCCCCATGTCCGGACCCGTCTCGTTGCGGGTGCCGCACGTCACCCAGACGCCGAGCGACGCTGTTTCCAGCGGCTTCGGATCTGTGGCGATGGTCAGCCCGTTGTCGAGTTTCGTGATGGTCACGGCCATGGAAGCAATCTCAATTCTGGCTGGAAGGCCGGTCCGAACGCTTAAGCAACGCGCTCGGTGATAAAGCGGCGCACGGCATTCACATCATTGGGCAGAACTGTGCAGCGTTCTTCGCGGTCCATCAAATCGGCCAGTTCCGGCGGCAATTCCGGCTTAATACCGATGGCTTTCTGCACCGCTTCCGGGAACTTCGCCGGATGCGCGGTCGCCAGGAACACCACCGGCGGCTCCAATTTTTCGGCCAATTTTTCCACAGCTGCGAAGCCCACGGCGGTGTGAGGGTCCACGATCACGCCGGTTTCATCGTAAAGCTTTTTGATCGCGGCCGTTGTCTCGGCATCGGTGGCCGAGGCTGCGGAATACCGGGCGCGCAACGCGGTGAGCACCGCGGGCGGAATGGTGAGCGAACGTGTTTTGGAAAATTCGGCCATCGCACCCGCCAGCCACGCGGAATCGCGGTTCGAGGCCTCAAACAGGGCGCGCTCGAAATTGCTTGCGACTTGAATGTCCATCGAGGGGCTGAGAGTGGCCTGCGCAGCGCCGGAGGAATACACGCCCTCATTCAGCGCACGCGCCATAATGTCATTGGAATTGGTGGCGACCACCAACCGCTTCATCGGCACGCCCATGCGCGCGGCGGCTTCGGCCGCGAACACATCGCCGAAATTCCCCGTCGGCACAACAAAGGTCGGCGGGCCTTCGCCCCACAGATAGGCTGTGGTGTTGAAGAAATACGCGCTCTGCGCGGCGATGCGCGCGAAGTTGATGGAATTCACCGCCGCGAGCGAATGATCCTTGGAGAATTTCGTATCCGCGAACAGCGCCTTCACGATGTTCTGGGTATCGTCGAAGGTGCCCTCAAGCGCGATGTTGTGAATGTTCGCATCCAGCACCGTGGTCATCTGGCGGCGCTGCACTTCCGACACGCGCTTGTGCGGATGGAGAACGACAACATCGACATTCGGCAAGCCCCGCAACGCCGCGATGGCGGCCGAGCCGGTGTCGCCCGATGTGGCGGCGATGATCGTGGCGCGCTGGTTGCGCGCTTTCAGCGTGCGGGCAATGAAGCGCCCAAGCATCTGCATCGCCAAATCTTTAAAGGCGAGCGTGGGGCCGTGGAACAATTCGAGCAGAACGCGCCCCTGCCCCAAGCGGCGCAGCGGTATGACTTCCTTCTTCGAGAAGGTTTTGTAAGCCGCTTCCACGTCGGCCGAGAGATCGGCTGGATGGAAATCCTCATCGATAAAATGCTTCAGCAGATCTTCGGTGTTGGCGCTGAACGGCATCCAATTGGCGCGATCGACATTGCGCAATTTCGGCCACGCCTCGGGCATGTAAAGGCCGCCATCGGGGGCCACGCCCGTGAGGAGAATGTCACCGAAACCGACGGCCGGAGCGCCGCCGCGTGTGCTGATGTATTTCATCGTATGTCCTTGCCGAACGAAAGCCGTCCGCGCGAGCGATGATAAAGCAAATAGAAGACCATCGCGATGAAGGCCAGCGCGAACCAGGTGATGGCGTATTCCAGGTGATTGTTGGGGAAATCGACCATTGTCTGCCCCCCTTTGGGCCAGCCGCCGGGGTTCGGCGTGGGATCGGCCTGGATGACGATCCGCCGTGCCGGTGTCACCCCTGCGAGTGTGGCGATGGCCCCGACATCGCGCGCGAACACCATGCGATCTTTCGCATTGGCTGCGGGCGTGAAGGCATTGGGCACTTGGGCGGCGCGCAGCACGCCGGTGAGGCTGACAACGCCCGGCACTTGGCCCTGGGCGCGCGTGGCTGGGTCTTTCTTATCTTCCGGTACGAAGCCACGATCCACCAGCACCACATCGCCGTCGGCTTCTTTCAGCGGCGTGATGATGTCGACGCCGACGCTGCCATCGCTGTTCTGGCCGAAGAGATAGACTTCGCGGTCATGCAGGAATGTGCCGGTCACGGAAACATGCCGCCACTCGGCATCATTGATGTCCGCGCCCAAGGCCGTGTCCAGCGACACAGGCGCGTCTGCCATGCGCTCGGTCACGGTGGCGATCAACGCTTCCTTCCACTGCAGACGCTCCACCTGCCACACGCCGAGCCCGATCAGCAGCGCGAAGGCGATGAGGAATGAGATGGTGAGCTTCGGAAGCGGATGGAAAATCATCGTGGGCTTCCATCTTTGCGAAGATGGCCCTCTTCCGCACGATGCTTGAACTGCATCACGACAAGCCAGGATTTCAGCAAGCGCAGCAATCCGAGTGACAGGATGAAAATGGCCGGTATCCAGATGACCGCGTGCACCCAGTAGGGCGGTTGGAATTTTACTTCCACCAACAGCGCGCCGCCGGCCACGAGAAATCCCACAATCAGGATGACGAATACCGCAGGCCCATCACCCGCATCGAAACGCGAATAGTCCTGCCCGCATTTGGGGCAGGACTTCGCGATTGTCAGATAGCCATCGAACAGGCTTCC
Organism: uncultured Alphaproteobacteria bacterium; assembly: GCA_903928515.1. Taxonomy (GTDB): domain Bacteria; phylum Pseudomonadota; class Alphaproteobacteria; order Micropepsales; family Micropepsaceae; genus CAIYRG01. The sequence continues at coordinate 3,852 of CAIYRG010000242.1, forward strand.
CTCGCCGCAAGCCGGACAGCGGCCGAGGACAGATGCCTTCAACACCGGCGGCGGCGTTTGCTCCGCCAGCGGTTGGTTCATGCTAGCCGGTTCCACCTTCGGTGATCGCGCTGGCGCCCCACACATAGATGCAGGCGAAGAGGAACAGCCACACCACGTCAACGAAGTGCCAGTACCAAGCGGCAGCTTCGAAGCCGAAATGGCGTTCCGGCGTGAAGTGACCGGCGATGGCGCGGAACAGGCAGACGATCAGGAAGATCGTTCCGATGATCACGTGCAGGCCGTGGAAGCCGGTGGCCATGAAGAAGGTCGAGCCGTAGATCGCGCCGAGATTGCCCACGCCCACCGCAAGAGAGGCATGCGCAGGGTCCATAAAGGGCTGCAGATCCGCCCCGTTCATCCCGAAGGTGAACACGGCGTGGCTGTATTCATAGGCCTGAACGCAGCTGAAGCTGAAGCCCAGCAAGACCGTGAGCAGCAAGCCATGGATGGCGGCCTTGCGGTCGCCGATCTGGATCGCGTGGTGCGCCCAGGTGACCGTCGTGCCCGAGGTGAGCAGGATCAGCGTGTTGAGCAACGGCAGATGCCAGGGATCGAACGTCATGATCCCTTGCGGCGGCCAGCTCGTGATGCCGTGATCGGCGTGGAAGAACGCCACGTCGAAATAGGCCCAGAACCAGGCGAAGAAGAACATGATTTCGGAGGCGATGAAGAGCAGCATCCCGTAACGCAGATGCAGTTTCACCACCGGCGTGTGATCGCCCTTCACCACCGATTCCGTCACCACGTCGCGCCACCAGCCCGCCATGGTGAACAACACCAGCGCGAAGCCGACGAGGAAGATCCAGGGCTGGCCGTTCAAATGCAGGCCGAAGAATTTGTCGTAGCTGGTGTTCAACCAGAACACCGCACCGACCATCATCACGAATGCCCCGATGGAGCCGGTGATGGGCCATCCGCTCGGATCTACCAGGTGGTAGTCGTGTTTTGCTTCGCCTTGCGACATGTCGTCAGCCTTTCACAATACAAACTGTTGAGCAGGCAACCGAGCGGCTTAACGCGCCGCCGTCTTCTGGTTGACCGAGGTATAAAACGTATAAGAGAGCGTAATGTCGTTGATGTCGGTCACATCGCGATTCTTCAGGATCGCGGGATCGACAAAGAAGATCACCGGCATTTCGACGCTTTCGCCCGGCGCCAAGGTCTGCTCCGTGAAGCAGAAGCATTGCAGCTTGTCGAAATAGCGCGCGATCTCATCGGGCTGAACATTGAACGCCGCATGTCCGGTGACAGGCTTCGTGTCGTTATTCACGGCCTTGAAATAGACCATCTTGGTTTCGCCGACATGCACCGTGACTTCACGGTCTTCCGGCTCAAAGCTCCACAACAGGCCCGGATCAACATTGGTGTCGAAGCGAACGCGCATGGTGCGTGCATCCGTCGAGCTGGCCGCGTGTTCGGCGCGCGTGGGCGTGCCGCCATAACCCGTGGCGCGGCAGATGGCATAATAAATCGGAACTGCCGCGTAAGACGCGCCCACCATGATCGCGACGAAGGCCAGGCAACCTGCCAGGACCAGATCGTTGCGGTAGTTGATCGGCGTATTCGGCTTCATTGGTGGCCCAGCCGCACGAACGTCATCACGTAAAACAACACGGCGAGGAAGCCCAAGCCGAGGCCGAGCGCGATGTTGCGGTTGCGCTGGGCCCGCTTTGCTTTTGCGCTGTCCCCATCGACATAGCCCATCAGATTCCCACGCCGTGGAATGGGGCGATGGACAGGGCATGTTCCGCGATCAACGCGGCGAACAGCACGAAGAGATAAAGGATCGACACGCCGAACAGGCGGTGTGCGGCGGGCTCACGTGCTTCGTCCCGCTCGCGCAAGACCGCAACCGCACAGTACGCAAACAAGAAGCCGAAACCGGCAGCCGTGCAGAGATACAGCGGACCGGCAAAGCCCAAGATCGCAGGCAGCAATCCGGCAATGATGAGCGGCACCGTGTAGAACGCAATCTGACGGCGGGTCTCACGCTTGCCCGAAACCACCGGCAGCATCGGCACGCCGGCGCGCGCGTAATCGTCAGAACGGTAGAGCGACAGCGCCCAGAAATGCGGCGGCGTCCATAGGAAGATAATCGCGACCATCACCAGCGGCGGCACGGCCAACGAGCCCGTCACCGCAGCCCAGCCGATGGCCGGAGGCAATGCACCGGCCAAACCGCCGATCACGATGTTCTGCGGCGTGCGGCGCTTCAGCCAGAGCGTGTAGATGCCGACATAGAAGAGGATCGTGAAGGCCAACAGCGCGCCCGCGAGATCGTTGACCAGCAACGTCATCACGGTGACGGACAAAGCCGACAAGAAACCGCCAAAGGCATAGGCATCGCCCGCCGCAATGACGCCACGCGGGATCGGACGTCCCGTGGTGCGCGTCATCACTGCGTCGATGTCGGCGTCATAGGCCATGTTCAAGGCGCCCGACGCTCCCGCGCCGACGGCGATGCAGAGCAACGCCGTGAACGCGGTGAGCAGATCGACGGAGCCGGGCGCCATCACAATGCCGGCCAGCCCCGTGAACAGCACGAGCGACATCACGCGCGGTTTCAGCAGCGCAATGTAATCGCCAACCGTGGCGATCCCATCGCTCCGCAAATCCCCCGCCTGAATGTCGACAACGCTCATGCTGTTTTGATCCTTGAGTGCTTAGTGGTGGTCTTTTTTAGTGATGGTCTGGGCCATCGACGATATGCGGCAGCTCGTTGAACTGGTGGAACGGCGGCGGAGAGGACAGAGTCCATTCCAACGTCGTGGCGCCAGGACCCCAAGGATTGTCGCCAGCGGGGCGGTTCTTGATGAAGGCTTCGGCCATCGTGATCAGGAACACGATCACACCGAAGCCTGCGATGAACGAACCGATCGAGGCAACGTAGTTCCAGCCCGCGAAGGCATCCGGATAGTCCGCATAACGGCGCGGCA
>CAIYRG010000243.1 GCA_903928515.1 uncultured Alphaproteobacteria bacterium
ATCACCGCGTGAAGAACAACCTGCAGATGCTCTATTCGTTGCTGCAAACCTCGCAGCGCGAGGCCAACACGGTTGAGTCGCGAGCGGTGCTTAAGGATGCCGGCAATCGCGTTGGCGCGATGGCCGCAGCACAGCGCGTGCTTTACAACACCGACGATCCCAGCTTCTTCGAAGCGCGTGACTTCCTCGACTCCGTCTGCGGCAACATTCGCCAAACGGTGGGGCATGACACCGATATCGTGCTGGGTGATGTGACGGGCACGCTGGCGAACGATCGCGCGGTGCCTTTGGCGCTGATCCTGAATGAACTTCTCACCAACGCGGTGAAGTTCGGCGGGCGGGGACATTCGGGCGAGGTGATCGCTGTGACCCTGACGCGAAGCGATGGGAATTTACGGCTCACCGTTCAAGACCATGGTGAGGGGTTCGATATGCCGGAAACCAAGAAACGGTCCTCGGGGCTGGGACTCGTTGTGGGGCTTGCGCGCCAGATCGGCGGCACTTTCCGGGTGGAACGCGCATCCGGCGCGCGTTGCATCGTAGAATTTCCCGACAGGACGAAGCGAACATGATGCGCAAAACGAAATTGCTGCATGAGCCGCCGGCGATTGTCACCGAGGCTCCGCAAATTCCGCCCGCGTTGGAAAACATCGAGATGGACGAGCTTGGCAAAGCCGAGCTGGCGCGCGTGCTGATCGTCGAAGACGATTTTCTTGTCGCCATGGAATTGGAAACGGGCTTGGCCGATGCCGGCTTCGTGGTGACGGGCGTGGCGGCGACGGCGGAGGAGGCGATCCGCTTGGCGAAAGCCGAACGGCCGCACCTTGTGATTATGGACATTCGTCTGGCATCGGTACGCGACGGCGTAGACGCCGCGCTGGTGCTCTACAAGACGCAAGGGATACGCAGCCTGTTCGCCACGGCGCATCAGATGACAACACGATGACGCGGGCGGAGCCTGCCAGACCGCTCGGCTGGCTTGAGAAGCCCTATGTGGTGAACACACTGATCGCCGCCATCAAGGACGCGCTGCCCCAGCTCGGCAAAGCGAACTGAACCAAATCTGCTGTTCAGCAGCCGGTGGGTGGCGAAAACCTGTCGGCGAAGGCCGATGATGGCGGGGAATTGGGTGAACCGGCATCCGTTCCGGCAAACGAGCGGATGTGGAAACGATCCTGAGAATTGTAGGAATTTTGCGGCGGCATGACGCCGTAACCGTTCTGCGTCGCGTGCATGCTGAAGCTGAACGAGTCGTTCCCGAACGACATGGTGTGGCAGCCGGGACTGTTGCTGCCGTGGAATTTGCCATCGTCGTACAGCGCGCTGGCGTTCTTGTTCTGCACGAGCGGGCTTTCGTCCGGATTTTGGTCCGAAATCGCCCACGCCGCGCCGACAGGCGTGGCCGCCATGAGCGCGACGACGAAACTGACCGAAATCTTGCGCACTTTATCCCCCACAGCCGTTCGAAGCCCGAGACGGTGGGGCAACCTATCGCAAACTTGAGGGCTCGTCACCGGGGCGAATTCCGCGACAGAAAGAGCCGAATGATGGAGGAACGATTGCAGCCTTCATGCAATAGGTCTTCAATCGAAATCTCACTTCACGCCGCAACCTTCACATCACCGACTTCACATTGCTGGGGCCATGTCGACTCAACCCTCCTCGACG
>CAIYRG010000244.1 GCA_903928515.1 uncultured Alphaproteobacteria bacterium
GCTGCGCTCACCGCAATTTGCGTCGCGGGCTTTGCTGCAGACGCTGCCGAAACGCTTCCGGCCAAAATCACCGCAGCGGTGAAAAATCCCGGACGGCCGGCGTTGCAGATGGCGCAAGACGGCACGCTAAAACCCGGCGCGGTTCTTGCCTTCGCGGGAATCCAATCCGGTCAGGCGGTCGCCGATCTGTTGCCCGAGGGCGGCTATTACACGCGGTTGTTGAGCGGAATCGTGGGCCCGAAAGGCCGCGTTTATGCTGTTGTGCCAAGACTTGGCGGCGATGCGGCGCAAGTGATGGCGGGCGACGGCGCGAAAGCCAAAGACCCCAGCCTGAACCTGCCCATGAATCGGGTGGAGCGCACTTATGTGATGGAATCCGAACCTTCGTTCAAGAACATCGCGGTCTATTGGCAGGCGCTGACACAGGAATGCGGCGGCTGTGCGGGGGCACAAAACAATCCCACCATCGGCGCATTATCTTTGCCTGAGCAATTGGATGCCGTCACAGCGGCCTATGCCTATCACGTGTTCAAAGGGGAATTGTCGCATTACACGGTGCGCGGCAAGCAGGCCGCGTTCGATATGGGCGAGATGGACAAGGCGATCTATCGCGGCCTGAAGAATGGCGGCACGTTCCTGATCATCGACAACGCCGCCGCCAAGGGAGCCGATTTTGCCGCCGCGGCTGCACTGAACCGCGCCGACCCGGATGCGGTGAAGGCCGAAGTGCTTGCGGCAGGCTTTGTGTTGGATGGGGAAAGCACCCTGCTCGCGCGTAGTGACGACGATCACACGAAGAAGGCCGAAGATGTTCTCATGGTGCGCGGCACGAGCCCTGCCGATTCGTTCGTATTGCGCTTCAAAAAGCCGCTGGGCGCACCCGACACCGACAAGCGGCCCAAGAACATGATGGCGCAGATGGCCAGTTATTTCGGCAACACGCGCGCCAACAATGCGGGCGCGCGTGGGCAGCAAGGCGCGCGCGAGCATCGCACCTTCTTTCACGCCGACGGCACCTATGAAGAGATCGGGCGGTTTGATTCCGGCAACAACGTTTTCGCCTCGGGCACCTGGTATTGGGATGCGGACGGACGCATGTGCCGCCACCATCTGTTCCAGCCCGATGCCCGCGACATGGCCGATTGCAACGGCGGCGCGGAACGGCTGGGCCACAAGCCCGGCGACAAGTGGTTGGAGGATGACGGCAAGACGCCCGTGGAGCTGATGAAGGGCATGGTCTATTTCGACGAATGAGTGAAAAGGGATTGTTGGCGGCAGCGGGCATTTGAAGGGTAAGATTGCTTTGGATCGATTATGCAAAGCCCTTCATGACCGACACAGACGCGCAACCGCACGCCATCTCGCGCAAATCGATGGCGATTGCCGCGGCCTCCACCATCGTCGAATGGTACGATTTCACGCTGTATCTGTACGTGGCGACGATTCTGTCGCGCGTGTTCTTCGGCGGCGGCGAGAATTCACTGCTGTTCACGCTGGCGGGCTTTGCCATCGCCTATCTGATGCGCCCCTTGGGCGCGTTCGCCTTCGCCCATATCGGCGACGTGTTCGGACGGCGGCGCACGTTGTTGCTCTCGGTAGCGCTGATGACGGCGGCGATGTTGGGCACCGCGCTGCTCCCCACCTATGCCGCCATCGGCCCCGCTGCGGGTTGGCTGCTGCTCGCCTTGCGCTGCGTGATGGGGTTCGCGGTGGGCGGCGAATATAACGGCGTGGTTGCCTATCTGCTGGAAGGTTCCGCGCCGCGCAAGCGCGGCTTCATCACATCGTTGGCGGCCGCGGCGAGCGAAGTCGGCGCGTTGTTCGCGGCGGGGCTGGCCGCCCTCACCGCCAACGCCATGAGCACCGAGGCTCTCGATGCCTGGGGTTGGCGCATCCCGTTCTTTTTTGGCGCTTTGATCGCGGGCACCATTTGGTTCGCGCGCGCCGCCATGCAGGAATCGCCGGAGTTCGAAGATTACAAAGCCCAAGGTGCTGTGGCAAAGAACCCGCTTGGGCTTGTGCTGCGCGAACATCGCTTGGGCGTTCTGCGCTGTTTCGCGATGTCGGCGCTGGGTTCGATCACCTATTATGTCGGCATCACGTACGTGCCGGCTTATGTGACGTCGCTGGGCGTGTTCAGCGAACGTGATTCCCTGACGTTCTCGACGCTGCCGGCCTTCGCGGTGATCGCGGTAACACCCTTCATCGGTGCGCTGTCCGATCGCGTGGGGCGCAAGCCGGTGCTGCTGGCGCTGGGCGTGTGCGGCGTGGTGTTACCGATCACCATGTTCGCGCTGATGGCGGGCGGTTCTTATCTGCAAGCGGTGTTCGGCGCGGTGGTGCTGGCCGCCGTTGCGGGTGGCGTGAGTGCTGTCGCCGCGTCCGCCACCGCCGAGCAGTTTCCCGGCAATGGCCGATTGTCGGGCCTCGCGTTCGGCGCAACCGTCGGCACCGCCATCTTCGGCGGGCTAACGCCTTATGCTGCACAATTCCTCGTCACAAGCACCGGCTCGCCTTTGGCGCCCGGTGTTCTGATCGCGGTGGTGTCGCTCGGCGTGTTGCCGGTGCTGTTTCTGATGAAAGAAACGAGACCTCAGAACGGATAGTGATGCGGCTCCGTCTCCACCGAGATCCAGCGCAACTCCGTGAACTCGTTGATCGCCGCCAAGCCGTTGAAGCCAATTCACCCGTCAGCGGATCGGGGAAGCCCATGACGATTTCGCTATTTGGCAAAGAACCAGCGGCGGATCGGGTAATCGAGCGAGAGCTTGCCTGCTCCCCGGCACAGCAGAACCAGAAGCATCGCGGCCCACTGGATATGCGTTGGCCACGCCTGCGGATAGACGAACACTTCGATGATTGTCGTCATGCCCAATAACAATGCGGCGGCGGGTCGTGTCGCCAAACCCAGCACGAGCAGAACCGGTGTCGACAATTCAACGCTGGCCGACATATAGGCCGCAACTTCCGGCGGCAGCAGCGGCACGCGATATTCGTCGGAGAAGAGTGCCAGCGTCGTATCCCAGCTCGCGAGCTTTGTGGTGCCGGAATTCCAGAACACCGTCGCAATGGCGGCCCGCAAGGGCAGCGCCAGCAGCGTGTAGGGCACCGCGTCGAGCGTTTGCAGGGCACGGCCGACCCAATAGCGCGCAACGCCGATAAGCGAACGCTCGCTTGTGGTGGTGATGTTGCTCATGAAATCCCCTCAATTTTCGTTGAAACCGATGAAACGGCCGGCGGTGAAATGCTGTGTCAGATACTGTACGACCGCATCCGAAGAGAGGTTCGCAAACGCGGCATCAAAGGTTACGCCCCGCGCCAAATTCTCTCCGCTTCGCCACAGATCTTCCGGGACGCGCGTGACGTTGACGCCTTCGGTGGTGCGCTCGACGATCAGGAAAATTCCCGTTTCCGACATGTCCAGCGCGGCTAGAGCAGCGGCGTTTTCGGCCAGCACCGCACGCCAGATCGTATCGGCTGGAGCGACGAGACGAAGAAACGAAACCGATGGATGCGGAATAAGCCGCAAATCGTCCGCATTGGCGTTTGCCAGAGCTCGCATATCCAGAGACGCATGATCTCTCGCATGCAGCGCGCAGGTCACCGCCCATTCCACTTGCGCGACTTCGCCGAGATAAGAAATCCCTTGTGTCTGCGGCAGGCAGGCAAGAAAGGCCGGGAAGTCTTCGCCGTAAAGATTGAGATAGGCCGCGGATGGCGGATGGGAATCGACAAAGAGCGCGCAAACGCCATCGAAGAATTCCTCGCCGACCAGCTTGCGCACGGCCGGGAATGTGATGCGAAGCGCCGCTGTCAGGCCGGAGACGAAGGTGTTGCGGTAGACCGCAAGCCGATCATCCACCACCATACCATCCGCAACGATGTGGGGCGCGATGGCCGAGACATCGCCGCTCGTCATGGCCCGCAGGAACGCCGCCTGCGTCTCGCGCAAAGAGGGCACTTCAGGCGAAGACGGCATGACGCGCCTCCGTGAGAGAAGCATCCAGAAAGGATTGGGCCTTGCGCGCTTCCGCTTGCAGCACAGGCAATTCCGGAATGTTTGTGTCCCATTCGATCAGGGATGGCACAGCGCCGAAACGGCGCAGAGCGTGCTCGTAGAGTGCCCAGACTTCCGCCGTGACCGCAGCGCCGTGATCGTCGATGCGCAAAATTCTGCCATCGCCGCATTGGCGGACGGCGTGGCCCGCCAAATGAATTTCACCCACGGCCTCAATAGGCAGCGCGTCGATATAATGTTCAGCGTTCCAGCCGTGATTGCAGGCGCTGACATAGACATTGTTGACGTCGCAAAGGATGCCGCAGCCCGTGCGCCGGGAAACTTCCGACAAGAATTCCCATTCGGGAATTGTCGAATGTGCGAAGCGCAAATACGACGACGGGTTTTCCAACAGAATACGATGGTTCAGCCGCGTTTGCGTTTCATCGACATGACGGCACACCGTTTCCAGCGCTTCCTCCGTCATCGGCAACGGGAGAAGATCGGCGAAATAGACATTCTCAGCGCTGCACCAGGAGAGATGTTCGGACACCAGGCCCGGCTGCACGCGCGCGACCACATCGCGCACACGCGACAGATGATTGGCATCGAGATCGTCTGCGCCGCCGAGCGACAGGCCGACGCCATGCAGCGAAATGGGGTAATCGCTACGGATTGCGTCGAGATAGGCCAGCGGCGCGCCGCCGCCCATGTAGTTCTCGGTATGAACTTCCCACCACGCGACATCGGGTTTTGTGTCGCGCACAATGCGGTGATGCGGGAAGCGCAGTCCGATTCCCGCTTTGCTGGGAATCGGGCTGCATTTCACCGCGGCTGCGGCAGATCGTGGGGTTACGCTGCGCAGCATCTTTGGTCACATTGCCTTCGTGCTGCCGCCCTGAATCTTCAGACAGTCGCCGGCGGGAAGAAGAACAAAGGATTTGGAATCGCGCGCCATCGTCGCCTGACCTGCACAGGAGTGCACGCCTTCGGCGCAGTCGTTCTTGGCGACCGAATTGACGCCGTAGCACTTTTCCAAATGCTGCGATTGGGCGCGGGCCATGTTGTCTTTCACCACTTGCGGCGTTTCGGCGGCGGCGGCTTGCAGGGCAACGGCCATGCCAATGGCGGTGGTCAACGCGCCGGCGATGGAAAGATTGCGGTTCATAATAAGTGCCTCTCGGTTGGCGGTCGGGATGACCGATGCAAGAGGGTTCGGGCGCACGCGGGCAAAGGTTACGCATGCCTTCGCACAATTTTTGCCGTATAGGATTTTCGAGGCGAAAGCGCCCATTTCGAGGTTCTGCCGCAATGCCCGTGCATTCTGATGCCCCCCCATTAGAGGAAGGCGACGAGGATCGCTGGGCGGGTTTGATGGCCCGAGCGCAGGATGGCGACAATACCGCCTACCGCAGGCTGCTCACCGAAATCGCCCCCTATCTGCGCAGCCTCGCCCGGCGCTATCACCGCGAGGGTAGCGATGTGGAGGACAGCCTTCAGGACATTCTCCTCTGCGTCCATTCCATCCGGCACACATACGACCCGGAGCGGCCCTTCAAACCTTGGCTGGTGGCTATCGGCAAACGGCGGATCATCGACCGGCTGCGCGTTCAGCGCCGACACCGGGCGCGCGAAACCGAATTGGGCGAGGAACATGAAACCTTTGCCGCCCCCGAAACGAACACCCAACAGGCGCAATCCGAAGCCGGTTCCGAAGCAGCAATGCTTCGAGCCGCCATCGGACGCCTGCCCGAAGGCCAGAGACAGGCGGTGACATTGTTGAAGTTGCAGGAGATGTCGTTGAAAGAGGCTGCCGATGCCAGCGGCATGAGCATCGCCGCGCTTAAAGTTGCCACACACCGCGCCGTGAAGAGCCTGAGATCGTTGATGGAGCCCAAGGACCGCGAACGCTGATGCAGACCGAAGACCTGATCGCTTCCCTCGCCGATATCGCGCGCCCCGTTCAGCGCCTGCGCCCGCCGCTGCTGCGCGCCGGACTGTGGCTGTTCGCGGTGGCGGCCTTGGCCAGCGCGGCCATTCTGGCCTTTGCGAATCTCGATGTGTTTTCCATGCGGGTACGCGACCCCAAGCTGGCTTGGGAATTGACCGGCACGTTGACCACCGGCGCAGCCGCGATCATCGCAGCCTTCTATCTGTCGCTCCCGGATCGTTCGCGGGGCTGGGCGTTGCTTCCCCTGCCCTCGCTTGCGCTGTGGATCGGCACCAGCGGCTACAATTGCTACCGGCATTGGCTGACCTTCGGCCCCGATGGGTGGACCATCGGCGAAAGCGCGCATTGCTTTGCCTTCATCGTCGGATTGAGCGTGCCGCTGGCGCTGGCGCTTTATCTAACGCTCCGCCGAACCTACACGCTGACGCCGGTGAGCGTGGCGGCGATGGGCGGTTTGGGCGTGGCCGGGCTTGCCGCGTTCGTGCTGCAATTCTTCCACCCCTTCGACGTCACGTTCATGGATTTGGGATTGCACCTGGCGGCGGTGGCAGCGGTCGTGAGCCTCGCGTCGCTCGCGGGAAAACTCGCCCGCTAATCCGCGCGAAGCTTTTAAGGCTGGCTCGGCTTCTCAGACGGGTTCACCGTTGAGCCGCCCAATGCCAGATACAATTCGGCCGTATCCATAAGGCGTTGTGCTTTCGCGCGCGAAAGGCCGAGCTGCGCCTGCGCGTTGCGGCGCTGCGCATCGAGAACATCCAGCACGCCGGAATTACCGGCAGAGAAAGACCGCCGCGCCAAATCGAGCGATTGCGCCGAGGTGTTGGCGGCTTCGGTTTGCGCGTCCAACCGCGCGACATCATTCGCCAACGCCTGTAGACGATCCGCGACCTGGCCGAACGCCGTGAGAATGGTTTGGCGGTAGGTGGCGAGTGCGGCTTTGTAATTGTCTTGGGCTGCGCGTTGTTGCGCGTGCAATTGGCCGCCGTCGAAAATCGGCTGCGCCAGATTGGCCGCCATAGCCCAGGCATTGCTGACACTGTTGAACAGCGCACCCGGCGTCAGGGCCTGTTGGGTGATCGTGCCGGTGAGATCGATTTTCGGATAAAGATTTGCCGTGGCCACGCCGATGGCCGCACTCGCCATGTGCAATTGCGCTTCGGCTGCCAGAATGTCGGGACGGCGATGGACAAGCTCTGACGGCAGACTGGCAGGAATTTCTGCAGGCAGTGTGAAATCGCTCAACGCGAAATCCGGCGGCGCCCATTCGGCGGGGGCTTTGCCCACCAAGACAGCCAGCGCATGACGCGCGGTGGCGCTTTGCTGATTGAGATCGGGGATGAGCGTCCGGTCGCTCGCCAATTGGCTGCGCGCCGTGACCAATTGCACGTTGGTGCCCGAACCGCCTGTGATGGCCGATTGCACCAAATCGGTGTTGTGCTGATCGTCGGCGATGATGGCGTTCAGGGTTTCGACTTGCGCCTTTGCGCTCGCAATCGCCAAAGCTTCCGCCGTGACACGGGCTGTGAGCGATTGATACGTCGCGTCAAGTTCCAGGCGCTGATATTCGAGATAGGCTTGTTTCTCTTCGACCGTGCGCTTTTGGCCGCCGAAAATATCCAGCGGAAACATCACGGCGGGGCCCACCGAATAGTAGGTGAACGGCGGAATGGAGAAATCGGCCGGCCCGAACAGCGCCTTGCCGTATTTCTGGCGGCCGGCGGTAGCATCGAGTGACACTTGCGGCAGCAATGCACCCTCGGAGGCAATCACCTCTTCTTCGGCTTCCGCCATCCGCGCATTGGCGGCGTTGACGGTTTCATTGCCGCCAATCGCCTGCCCGATGACATCGTTGAGCTTGGGCGATTGGAACGCCGTCCACCAATCGCCTTCGATTTTCTTGCCCAGCGCGAGATGCTGATCGGCGGGAAGTGCGGCATCGCCAAGCCCGGCGTAAGTCTGAATCGCGGGCGCATCCGGGGTTTTGAAATCCGGCCCCACGGTACAAGCCGACGCCATGAGCGCGGGAAGAAGAGAGAAAAGAGCGCGCTTCATTCCAGCACCGCATGTGTATCGGCCACAGTTTTTACGCGCTTGATGGCCAGCAAGAAGGGAATGGCCAACAGCGTGCAAATCATGATGAGCCGGAAATTGTCGAGGTAAGCGATCATCGCCGCCTGATTGGTGATGATGCCGTTGAGTGCCGTGAGCCCACTGAGCGTGCCGAGATCGATATGCGCGGCCACCGCGGCAGGATCATTCGCCGCAACGTAAGGCGTAATGTTTTCGCCCAGCGATTCATGCACCCGCGCGATGTTCTGTGTGAGCAGGAACATCACCACGGAAATGCCGATGGAACTGCCGACGTTGCGCAGCAGATTAAAGAAAGCCGTGCCCTCGTTGCGCAAATGGGAGGGGAGTGTGGAAAAGGCGATGGTGGACATCGGCACATAGACAAGCCCAATGCCGAGGCCTTGCGCGATGCCGGACGTGACGATGGGCCAGTAGGTCATGTAGAGCGAAAAATGTGTCATTTCCCACAGCGAAAAGGCGGTGAGCGACAGGCCCACTGCCATGATCAAGCGCGGATCGAAGCGATTGACCAAGCGCCCCACCAGAATCATGGCGAGCAGAGTTCCTGCACCGCGCGGCGCGGTGACCAGACCCGTCAGCACGACAGGATATCGCATTTGGTTCTGCAGCATCGGCGGCAGCAGTGCGAGCGTTGCAAACAGCACGACGCCCACGAGGAAAATGAAAACATTCGAGACCACAAAATTGCGGTCGGTAAACAGAGCCGGATTCAGGAACGGCTTGCGGGCCGATAATGTTTGGACAATGAAAATATAAAATGCGACGGCGCAGACGAACGCCTCCGTCACGATCTCGCGCGAAGAAAACCAATCGAGCAACTGGCCGCGATCCAACATGATCTGCAAAGCCGCGATGCCTATGGCCAGAGATGAGAAGCCTAGGAAATCGAAGCGCGACGATTGCGCGTTGCGGCTTTCCGGCATGGTGAAGAGCAGGCCGACGAACGCCAGAATGCCGATGGGCAGGTTGATATAGAAAACCCAGCGCCAGCTGTAATTGTCGGTGAGCCAGCCGCCCAAGGCCGGCCCGAGGATCGGGCCCATCGTGACACCGATGCCCCACACCGCCATGGCGCGGCCGAATTCCTTCGGCGGATTGATATCGAACAGCACCGCTTGGCTTAACGGCACCAGCGCCGCACCGCCCACACCTTGCAGAAAACGGAACAGCACGATTTGCGGCAGCGATTGCGCCAAGCCGCACAGAGCGGACGCCAGCGTGAACACGAAGATCGAGATCAGGAACACGCGGCGGCGGCCGAATTCGCCGGCCAGCCAGCCGGTGAGCGGAATGGTGATGGCGGCAGCGACGATATACGACGTCAGCACCCAGCCCATTTCATCCTGCGTCGCGGAGAGCGTGCCCTGCATGCGCGGCAGCGCGACGTTGGCGATGGTGGAATCCAGCGCTTGCATGATCGTTGCCATCATCACCGAGATCGTGATGAGGCCGTGGTTCTTCACGTGCACGAAATGCGGCCCCGCCGGCATCACCGACGGTTCGGTAGCGTCGACGCCGGCATCTCTCGCCGCCTCTTCGTAAACGCCTTCCTGGTGCACCGCATCCGCCACGGATTTTATTTCCAGAACGCCAGCGAGCGGCGATGGCCGGTGTCGACTTCGGCAACCACGCTCATGCCCGCAGCCAATGGCGCATTCTCGACGTGATCGATGGAGAGGCGAACGGGCAGACGCTGCACCACCTTCACCCAATTGCCCGAGGAGTTTTCCGGCGGCAGCAGCGAGAAGCTAGAACCAGTGCCGGGGCTGGTGCTGACGACTTTGCCGGTGAAGCTTTTTCCCGGAAACGCATCCAGGCTGAACGTGGCGCTTTGGCCGGGCCGCATATAGGTGAGATCGGTTTCCTTGAAATTGGCTTCCACCCAGATGTCGGTGCGGCTCATCAGGGCGAACAAAGGCTTTGCCGCATCGACGTGATCGCCGATCTGAATCTGCTCGACCTTGGCGACGATACCATCGGCCGGCGCATGCACGACTGTGTAAGACAATTCGAGATTGGCGCGATCAAGCACCGCTTGGGCTGCGCGCACCACAGGCTGGCTGTCGGCTGGCGTGTTGGGATCGCCGCCGATTTCGGCTAGAGCGGCTGCGGTTTGCTGCTGAGCGGCCGAGAGCTGCGCTTTTGCCGATTCGAAATTGTTGCGCGCCTGATCCAACTGGGCACGCGAGGAAATGCCCTGGCTTTGCAGATCGGTCTGGCGCGCTGCTTCGCGCTGCTGATAGGCCAGCGTGGTGCGCGCAGCGGTTTCATCGGCCTGGCGCTGACGATAGGTGGCGGCCAACGAGGGCACTTTCAAACGCGCCTGCGCCAATTGCGCCTGGGCATCGGCCACGGCGATGGATAGCCGGTTGGTTTCCAGCCGGAACAGAACGTCGCCTTTGTGCACGAACTGGTTGTCGCGCACGTCGATCTCGGAGATCCGGCCCTGCACGTCGGTGCTGATCTCGACGCGCGCGGCCTGGACATAAGCATCGTCGGTGGACACGTAACGTCCACCCATCAAGTAGAAAATGGCTGCGCCGATCAGCGCGAGGATGGGGCCGCCAATCAGCAGCCAGCGCCGATTGCGCTCCATCCAGCTTGGTTTCGAGAAATCGGTGTCAGAGACCGCCATCGTTCGTCCTGTCGCGGAAAAGCAAGACGGGGCTTATAGCCCTTTGTTAGCACCTGCATAATCCCGTATAATCCGAATAGATTGTTCGGGTTTACCGTATAATGCGCGGGACGGAATTCGCAGAATTGCAGGCTTTTGCCCTAGTTGCCGAGCGGCGCTCGTTTGCCAGAGCCGCCTCCGACCTTGGGCTGGTGCCCTCTACGGTGAGCGAGACGGTGCGTTCGCTGGAATCACGGCTGGGTGTCCGCCTGCTCAATCGGACCACAAGAAAGGTCTCGCTCACTGATGCCGGGGAGCGGCTGTTCGCACGCGTGCGGCCCGCGATTGGGGAACTGGCCTCCGCCGTGTCCGATCTCGACGATTTTCGCGACACCCCTGCGGGTACGCTGCGGTTGAGCGTCTCCAGCATCGCGGCCCACATCGTGCTCACGCCGATGATGCAGGCGTTTTTGGCCGCGCATCCCGCCATCGTATTGGATGTGAGCGTAGGAGATGAAGAGGGCGACATCATCGACAAGCGGTTCGATGCGGGCATCCGCGTGGGCTGGCTTGTTGCGCGCGACATGCGCACCGTTCCCGTCAGCGAACCTTCGCGGCTCATCGCGGTGGCCTCTCCCGATTATCTCGCACGCAACCCGATGCCGAGCAGACCGGAAGATCTGCACGATCACGATTGCATCCGCTTTCGCAACGACGCGCGGGTGTTCACCTGGGAATTCGAGAAGGGCAAAAACAAAGTCGAAGTTTCGGTGAGCGGTGCGCTGATCGTAGACAGTATGCCGTTGATGGTGAGCGCCACGGTGGCCGGCGTCGGCATCGGCTACACAATTGAAGCCTATGTCACGGACCACATCGCGTCCGGACGGCTGGTGCCAGTGCTCGGCGATTGGTCACCGCCGCGTCATGTCTACTATCTCTATTATTCGGGCCATGGGCAGTTACCCGCCCCGCTCAAAGCGCTGATCGATTTTTTCCAGAACCGCGCGATGTTGGAATAGACGCCAACCTGAATACTGGGCCTGAAAAGACGAAAGCGGCGGAACATTTCTGTTCCACCGCTTATCTTTTAGATCGTCACCGTCAAATGCGAGGTTCTTAGAACTTCGCCGACAGGTTGATGCCCCACATGCGCGGCGGCGCGAGCACCGGGTAAACGTAGTCGAGACCCGGTGTGGTCTGCGCACCCGCGATAACCGCGTGGTTCTCGACGTTCTTCACCCAACCGGCCAACTGCCACTTACCGTCCGCCGTGTTGTAGGTCAGCGTGATGTCAGTCTGGTGGAAGGCCGGGTTGATGCCGTCGGCATAGTACGCCGTCGCCGTGTTCTTCGAGCTTTCGAAGTGGACACCGACGCCCGCCGTTACCGTGGCACCGCTGCTCAGATCGAACACGTGCTGGTAGTTGACGTTACCGTTCCACACCGGAGCGTCGAACAAATGCGCGCTCGGGCTGACGATGGCGCGGTAACGCACCCAGTTCACCGTTGCCGGGTTGGCCGCGAGATTTTTGGCCGAGCAGGCAGCGATGTTGGTGGTTTGGTAGCCGTTGGTGGCATCACCCATCGCGATAACCGGATGGGTTGCCGTACCCCAGTTGTAGCAAACCGGCGTGTTGAACGCGTTTTGACCAATCTTCGTCTGCTCATACGACAGACCGAGATAGATCTTGTCGTTGCTGGTCAGCAACAAAGTCGTTTCGATTTCCGAACCGTAAGCCTTCGTACCGCTGGAAGCGCTGATCGTCGGCGCCACTTGGTTTGCGTGGTTGATCGACTGCGTCGAAGAACCAAGGAAGC
>CAIYRG010000245.1 GCA_903928515.1 uncultured Alphaproteobacteria bacterium
GCCGCCCATGAATTCGGTGGCAACCATGTCGTTACGGGCCATGCCCTGGCGGATGGCCAAAATCATCTTCGACTCGTTCTTCTGATAGAACGCCGCGATCTTCTGCTGGCAGACCGCGTGCTCGCCGACATAGGTTTTCAGCGCGCCAACTTCCGCGTTGGTCGGTCCTTGCGGGTTCTCCATCATAGTGAAGGTGATGTCGTCCGAATCCACCGCCGTCTTTTCGCGGATGATCTTCCACGCCGCACTTTTCTTCGCGATATCATCGCAGGAGGCTTTGGCTTCGTTCAGCTCGTTGCGGTTGATCGCGGCATCCGCCACGCCATGATACGTGCCGCGCGCAATCCCACCGATGCCACAGCCGGCAAGCCCGATGGCAGCCGCAACCACGACCAAAATCCCGATACGCATGATAGCCCCCGCCATTCCCGGCAAAAAACGTAACCCAGCGCCCCTCGCCTGTCATCCGCGACAGCCATTCGCAACGGAAGGGGCCGCCTTCCTGTAGCAGCGCTCACCCTCGGCGGCAAAGAGATAGAGCGCCGCATCCGTGGCCTGGCGTTTTCCGCCCCTTATGCCCGCCAGCCGGCAGGAACAATGGGCCCGGTTTTCGCACGAAACGCGGGGTCGCTTTACGTCGGGAACCGCCGATAACAGCCATTATAAGTCGGGATTTGCACGGTCGCGCGGCGCGTGCGTTTCCCATATACAGACAGGCAAATACAGACTGGCCAATCGCAATTCTCGCGCGTCCCCCTTCATCCCGCAAAACCCACGATATGCTCCAGCATACGGAATTCACCTCCGGCTCGATCAAAGCGGCGATTGCCGGTGGCTTGGGAATTTTCCTGGGGCCGCTGCCGATGATTTCCTCCGTACTCGGAGTATTCATCCTGCCGATCTCGGCCGAATTCGCGCTCGACCGGACGCACGTTTCCTCGATCATGGCCATCGCTCCGGTGGTGATGGTGCTGGCAACGCCGCTCGCCGGTTGGGCTATCGACCGTTGGGGACCGCGCCGCGTTTTGATCGCAGGGCTGGTGGCCTTCGCGCTGATGCAATTCGCGCTGAGCACGGTGACATCGGTGCCGGAATTGGCGGCGGGCTATCTCCTGCTGAGTGCTGCGGGCAGCCTGCAAGCGGCCACCGGCTTCACCAAATTGATCGCGCTGTGGTTTGCCCGACGGCGCGGTGCCGTTATGGGGCTGATGATCGCGCTCGGCGGCGGTGCCGGCGCGGCATTGATGCCGCAGATCACGCGCCTTGTCGTGGAACAAGCCGGCTGGCGCGAGGGCTATGTCGTGCTCGGTATCCTCATGCTGGTGTTGGGCTTGCCGATCTTCCTTCTGTACCTGCGCGAGCCCGACAACATCGCTGCCGCCAGAAGCCACGACCCAACTTCCGGCGCGGATTTGCGGGACGCCATGAGAACGACGACTTTCTGGCTGATGCTGGCGATCATCTTTCTGTGCAGCACGGTGGAAATGGGCATTGTCACCCATATTTCCCCGATGCTGATCGAACGGCATTTCACCTCGCAGGAAGCCGCCTCGGCGATCTCGTCGGTGTTTGCGGGGGGCATCGCCGGGCAGTTGTCGTCGGGCTTTGCCGCCGATCGCTTCAACTCGCCGCGCATTGCCATTCTCTATCTGATCGCCGCGCTGTGCGGCATCGCCACGATCTATGCCGCAATGTCGCCAATGCTGGTTCTGGCGGGCAGCGCGATGCTGGGCTTTGGCCAGGGCGCTGGCATCGCCTTGATGGCCTATCTCACCTCGCGCTATTTCGGATTGCAGCACTATTCCGCGATATTCTCGGTGATGATCGCCACCAGCAATCTGGGCATCGCGGTGGGCACCGTGGCGATGGGAATCATCTACGATTCCTATGGCAGCTATGATCCCGGCCTATTGCTGGGCTGCGCTGGAATGGTGGCTGCACTTTTGTGCGTGGCGGCCCTGAAGCCCTATCGATTCGATTCGAACGTGCCGGTTGCCGGACGGACATAATCGCCCGAAACCTTCTGGCGGAAATCGCGATTATTGGTGGCCGTGCAGAAGCCAGTTCAACTCGGCGGAACCGTCGCGCTCTGGCATCGCCCAGACATCGCCGACATGGCGATTGAGGAAATCGTTGCTCTGCCCCAGTGTGCAATTGGTCAGCAGGATTTCTTCATCGGGTGCTGGGATGCGGCAGATGTTGCCGTATTTGCGCCCTTCGGCGGCCAGGAACCATTTGCCTTCGCCCATCCAGAAAGAGGGCTTGTCACCCTTGTCGCCACGCGGGCCCCAATGGATGCCGAAGGCGATGAAGGTGTGATCGGGATTCCACCAATAATGACACCAATTGTTGGCGCCACGGCAGACGGCTGTGTTGTTGTAATAGCCCGAAACGGGATCGTTTGTTTTCGCATAGGGTGCTGTCATCGCAGCGCCCGCTTCATCGTCGGCGCGAACGTCCGACGCGGGGCCGAGCGCGAAAGCAGCCAATGCGAAAACGGCAAGTGCGAAAACAGGCGCGCAATGTTTCATCGGGCCATTTCCAAAACGAACCGGCCTATTGATGACCGGCCAAGAGATAATGCACTTCCGCCGAACCATCGCGCTCCGGCGCGACCCACATGTCACCCACGCGATGATTGAACGGATCGCCGTTCTGCCCAATCGTGCAATTCGACAAGAGCACGTCCAGATCGGGCGCAAGGATGCGGCACATCGAGCCCATGCCCTTGGTGCGGCCTTCAGGCGCCAAGAACCACGTGCCCTCTTCCATGCGGAAAGACGGACGTTCGCCTTTGCTGCCGCGCGCACCCCAATGGATGCCGAAATCGATATAGGTGTGATCGGGGTTCCACCAATAGTGACACCAATTGCCAGCGCCGCGGCAGACAACCGTGTTGCCGTAATAGCCCTGCACCGGATCGGTAAACTCCTGACGCGGGGCGGTGAGTGCTGCCCCCGCCTGATCGTCCGCCAATGCCGGCGCCGATGCGGAAACAACCGCACTGAAAAAACCCAATGTTGCAAACGCTGCGCGCAACATCTTCATGGCTTGCGTGTTCATGGCTTAACGGGTTTCGCAGGAATGGGATCACGGCCCGCTGCAATCCAAAGCTTGTCGGGGCCGGTGTGCCATTCCTCGCCCAATTTGCGCGCCTTGGCAGGCCAGCAGATGAAGACGCCGCCTTCGACGCTGGGCGCTTGGCAAATCTGATCGCCGCGCTGTTCCCATGTGCCGGGCACAACGGCATCCGGCGTGTTGGGACGGTGCGCATCGGAATCCGCCGCACCGGGACGAACCATCACATAGGTGTGATTGGCGTCGTAATAGAACCGCGTCGCTACACCCGCCGAATTGGCGACGTTCAGTGTGTTGCCGTAATAGACCGCCATCGGATCTTCTGCCGCGTTCGCAGTGGCGATGAATCCGATTCCTGCGAGGATGGCCGCAAGAGAGGCGGCATTGGCTGCGAATTTTAAACGCATCTTCTTTCGCCTTTCGACTTAGCGATATTGCGTTCTGCCGGCGTCACCGAAATACATCTGGAACGTCATCGTGCCGGAATTCCATTCAAACTCGCGCAAGCTGACGATACGCGTGCCGTTCTTCACGCCGGGATCGGCATCGACGATGGCCTGCGCATCCGCCTTCGATTTGGCATGGAAGAACACCAAGCCGTTCACGCGCTTGCCAGTGTTGATATCCTTCTCGGAGCCGCCGATGATCTTGATGCCCTTCTGCTCCAGCTCCGCCTGATAGGCGAGATTCGCCTTCTGTTGCTCGTCTGTAACGTTGGGACCGTCCTTCACTTCCATGACCCAAGTGTCGGTTGCGAGCTTGCGCTTCGCCGCCGATTCTTCGGCGGCATTGGCAGAGAACATGGTGGACCAGGGCAAGGCTTCCGCAACGGCAACGGCGAAGAACACACCCGCCAGAAGCGGCCAGACATTGCGTGAAGACATTTTCATGCGCGTCCCCTTTTATCGATTTTTGGTGCGGCCTTATTGGCCGCAATTATTGGTGTCGGCCTATTGGTGTCCGGCGCCGACTTCAAAATGTTCGGTTTGACCGTCGGCGCGTTTGACGTCCCACTTGTCGCCCAGCTTCTTCTTCAAGCCTTGGAAGCCGCACACACTTTTGTTCGTGAGGCGCGAGGTTTGGCAGAGCTTGCCGCCCTGCACCGCATAGGTGCCGTCTTCACCGCCCATGCCGGTGACGCCGTTCACCGTGTCATAGCCCGAGGTCACATACGCGCCATTGGCGTTGTACCAGGTGTGATGTTCCCAGGTTTCGCCCGATTGGATGAGCGTGTTGCCAATCAACCCGTTAACACCGGGATCAACGGCCGCATCGGCTTGCGATGCGCAAAGCCCGAGCATCGCCACCGCCATGACGACTGGTGCGATGATAAATTTTCCGCGCATCGTTCCCCCTCATTCTATGCGTTACTTGTCGCCGCGATCGACGGAACCGACCGTATCCTGACGCATCACGGTTCCATCCGCGAGCGTCACCAGCCCGAACGCGCCGCCTGGGCGGCCATCCTTCAGCGGATAAAATTTCACGGAGACTTTGTCGCCGGGATTGAGCGTGCGTTTCGTCCAGCCACGACGCGTGAGCGATCCCGGACTCAAACATTCGATGGCCCAATCCTTCATCGAGCCGTCATCGCTGATTGTGGTGACCCAGATGACCGCGTGCGGATTGGTCCATTCGAATTGCTTGACCGTCGCCTTCAAGTCCGTCGACTTCGTATAGTCGAACATGGCGAAGGAATGATGTGCGGATGCCGGCGCTGCGGTAGCAGTGATCGCCAGCACAGCAAAAACCGACGCCTTCAGGAAATTCATCGACCTCATGGTACCCTCCTTTGAGCGGCCGCGCGTACGACCACCCGCACGATGTTGTCTATTTGGATGGACTGCCGAAATTGAAATCTATGTTGCCGTAGGCGTCTGCCGTGTCGTGGCCTTGCGCGCATACCGACTCGAGAATTTCGAAGAAGGGCTCGCGATGGCGCTTGAACTGGCGTGAATATTTCCACGTGCCGACAAGTGCGTGCGGGTTCTGCACTTCCAGATCGTCCTGCAGCATGTCCTTGCTAGCCAGATAGATATGCTCCAGCACGTGCATGTCGCCGCCATTATCGATGCTGTATCTATCGTTCACGCGGAACGGGACTTCGGGAAGAATACCGTTGGTCTCCACAACCAGCTTCTGCCCCTCCCAATGGCCGACGGAATAGCCCATGTAGGAAAGATCCGGATCGTCAGGGAGCTTGCGGCCATCCGTATAGATGCGGCGTATATCCATGATGTCGATTTCGTTGAATACGAAGACGCGGCGCGGCGCGAACCAGAATTCGAACGTATGGTTCTGATTCATCAAAGCCGGCATGCCGGTGGGCAGGCATTTGCTCGCCGTCGTCGCCGGCGGCTTACCAGCAGCCGTGGCCGCAAGGTAGGCCTTCACCTTGCCTTGCGCCTCTTCGTTCCACGGCGGCTGAATGGATTTGTTCTGCGCGGTCATGAACGCGACGTTCGGCGCCCAATCGCCCGACCAATCGGGCAATTTGCCAAGGGCTGAATATTCCGACGGCTTGATAGCAGGCACTTGGACGCCGCCTGCGATCACGCCCGAATCCGGATCGACATCATAGCCTTGCGACTTGTCGAGAATGCGCGGAGCTGGGGCTTTTGCAGACGCCGGGGCCGGCGTTTGCGGGGCGTTGCTGGCGGCGGACTCCGCCACAGATACCGGCAACAGGCAACACAAGGCGACAGCAAACATCGCCCTGGCCCGCATCCCTTTTGGTATCGCGCGATTCCGAATCGCCCCATTCGACAATTGCATTTGTACTCCCTCCCCATTGGCTGATTGCGATCTTGCGCCGGTTCGCCGTATTCGGCTGAACCGCGCCGTGAGCAATTCTATCGCAACGCCACGCCATTTTCATGTCTTGCCAAATGCCGTTCGGCCAACCGCAGTTTGGACGTATCCAGGCCTGATCTGCCGCGCAGGCATTCTCAATAGCACCCGATTACTTCCATTGGAAAACATTTTTTATTCCAGTGGAAGTTTTTGCTTCCTTACGAAGCTTTCATTTCATGCCGCACGCATGATGCACCGCGCGAGAATGACGCCCCGCAGGCGATGATGCGAGCCTGTTGACGCGGGGAGTGGCACGCGGAACCGCAGCATGGCGTTTGGATGCGGCGCCAATTCTATAGCTAGAAATTCTATCGCTTGTTGGGCGCCATGCTCATGGCATGGATCTTCTCCCACGCTTCGCGCTGAAACTGCGCACCCGCATCGGAGGCTTTGGCGATCTTTTTTTGCTTTTGCTTAGGCGCGCGCTTCGCGCCCGGCATGCTTTCCAGCGAATTCGTCGAGGCCTGTTCGGCCGCATTCGCCCACTCGGAAAGCATCGCGGCCATGCGCTCGCGATCCTTCGCAACGATGCCGGCCAATTTGCCGAAATCGCTCAACATATCGCTGCCGCAATTCCACATGTCGTCGGCGATCTTCTCGCCGCGCGCGGTAAGTTGCACCCGAACGGAACGGCCATCGCCATCGCCGGGAATGCGCTTCACCAGATTGCGGGCGACCAATTTGTCGATCTGCTTCGTCACCGTGCCGGAGGTGACGAGCATCTGATGGTGCAGATCGGTGGGGCGCATGGAATAGCCGGGTCCGCCACGGCGCAGCACAAGAAGCATGCCAACGTCGGACACTTTCAAGCGATGCTGTTCGGCAAAGCGTTCGCGCGGCTCATCCAGCGCGTGTGCGATCCGCTTCAAATTGAAGTAGAGCGGGAACATCCCGATATCCAAATCGGGCCGTTGGCGCGCAACGGCGGCGACGCGTTCGGGGAGTTCGTCCGCACGCAGCTCGCGGATTTTCGTCATACGCTTCTGTCCTGAATGGTCGCTCAGCTTGGAACGATCCTTATCGCAAAGCCTTTGGGTTTGCCATCGGTTGCGATGCGGCAAAAGGCTTTCCGCATAACATTACGTTTCGTTGAGAATATGCTGCCTCGTTTGTGGGCGAGATCGCTCACGGCAGGGCGCGCGCTATGCGAAAGCCACCGGCATTGGCAAGGCTGTCGGTCGGTTCCCCGAAATGATTCGTCACGCGCCCGCTGCGGGAATCATGTTCCCAGCCCGGCGTGCGGATTTGATGGCGAGCGCAATCACCGCCCTCCCAAGCACTCTCATCACTCGGCGCGCCATCATAGTTGGGATGGGAGCATTCCGCCGTCCATTCCCACGCGTTGCCGAGCATGTCGTACAGGCCGAACGGATTGGGCTTGAACGAGCCCACGGGCGCGGTGAACGGAAAGCCGTCGTCGCAATGAAACATCGCCGGCGTCGTGGTGATGTGAAACATCTTGGCGAAGCTTTGATCGCCGACATTCTCGTATTTGCAGGCATCATCGGGATTGTCGCCCCAATAGAACGCGGTGGTGGTGCCGGCGCGCGCCGCATATTCCCACTGGGCTTCGGAGGGCAGAAAATAATTCTGGCCGGTCTTCTTGCTTAACCAGTGCGCATAATTTTCGGCGTCCACCCAATCGACGCAAATGACAGGATCGCGCCCGGTTTGCGGGAAACCGGGATTGCGCCAGCCCAGGCCGACCATCTGGATCGACGACACGTCGGGCTGGAAATGCCCGCCGCGCGGCACCTCCACCTCGCTGTTGGGCACCAATCGCAGGCACATGTCGCTGTGCTGGGCGTAATGCGTGTCTTTCACGAAGGCCGCGAATTCGTCGTGCGTGATCTCGAACTTACCCAGCGCGAAGGGTTTTTTGATCGTGACTTTGTGCACCGGATTTTCGGTGCCGCGGATGCCGTTCTCCTCGTGCCATTTGTCCTGATCTTCCGCGGACTCGCCCATCATGAAACTGCCCGATGGGATGACGACCATCTCCGGGCAATCCGAGCAATCGCGAAAAATGGAGCCGGGCTTGGAGGGCGCGGTTTGCGACATCGCAGAAAGCGGCGACAGCATCAAAGCTGCAAAGGCCGCGACGAACCATATGCTGCGCATCGTTTCCTCCGATGTGGGCGCAACATCTATCCCAAATTGCTTCCGATGGAAAGTATCCCGGCGCGAGCGTGACGCTCACCCCGCAGGCATGTCCGGAATCTGCGCGCGCGGCCAAAGATACATGCGGCGCGGCGGATGGCCCGGCGCCCAATCCTCGATGGCGTGCAGCACGTCACGTGGGAAATGATACGGCGCGGCGAGAAGATCTATGGGGAAGAAGAACCCGGCGCGGATATCGGCGTTGGATTGACCATCCGTCACGTACGACGTCGTCAGCAAATAACGCACATCGCTGCGTTTGAAATTGTTGAGGGCGTCGAACACTTTCCGCTGCGGCAGGTGAAACAGGCAATCGCGGCAGATCATCAAATCCGCTTTGGGAAGCGAATCCCGCGTGATGTCGAGTTCGATGAATGTGACGTTGCGTTTGGCGTAACGCTCACGGTTGCGCGCAATCAAATCGCCGACAATATCCCCGCCGATATAGGCGATGGACGGCGTCTCTTCCAGAACCAGCCGCATCCAATTCATGTCGCCACAGGGCGCATCCAGCACCGTGCGAATATCGAATTTCGCAAAGAGCGCCGGCAATTCTCGCCTCAAATTTGCCGTGGCCTCCAATGTGGAGCCGCATCCGCTGAGAGATTCTTCGGAGCCCCACAATTTGTTGGCATAGGCTTCGGTGAACACGTCTTTGATGTTCATCGACGACAGCAGCGCCCGCGCTCGCGCCGCCAATGTCTCAATCCCCAGCCCGACCGGATAGCCTGTCTGCGCATCCGCTTGGATGGAATCGTAGGCGGCACTCGTCACCGCTGTCCATTCGCCCGATGGCATGCGGGCTTCGATGGCGGCGGCATCGTCGTGGAAAACCATGCGAACGCTCGGCACCGATGGCGATGAGGGCATGCTGAGGCTCGGCCAGCCATCGAGCATCCGCCAACCGTTGGACAACGCCCATTTCGTGATGTCTTCGCGCGTCATCCGCGTGCCGGCCGCCTTGGATTTTCAGGAAAATCTTATACGCCTGCCATGCCGGAGAGCCAGACCGTCGCGCCGGTTCCATCGCTGTCGAGTTCCTTGTCAATCGGGAAATTGTCTTCCAAAGAAATGAAATTTCTTCCAATGGAAGCAACCAAGTTTGATACTCGCCGGATGGTTCATAGCGCGCGGGAGCTGCGATCCAACAGGAGATGAAGGGCCGAGCGGCGGGAGTGAGCACCCGCATCGCTTAGATCGTTTCGCAGGTGCGCAAACTGCGTTTCGATGCCGTCATCACCCTGCGGCGCTTGAGTTTGGATGCCTGGACCGCCTTCTTTGGAGGCGGCTTGGGCCCCGGTCCGTTTCGACCTCCCTTGTGTCGAACCGGACACCAAGCTTGAGAGTGAGCAGCTCAGGCGTCACCGGCAATCCGGTGACGCCTGAGCCCACATTTCTCTTTCGCAAATTCCTCCCACGCAGACCTTACTCCGGCGCTTCAGCACGTGCGTTTCGCGGCGTGGCAGCTTGCGTCACGGGCAAAAAAAGCGGGGCCCGCGGGGGCCCCGCCAATTTTTCTTACGGGTACGTCGATCTTAGAAATGCGCCGTGAGGTTGATGCCCCAAGTGCGCGGCGGCGCGTAGATCGGATAGACATAGTCCGTTGCCGGATTGCCTTGCGCGCCCAGAACGACCGCGTGGTTTTCGATGTTCTTCACCCACCCCGCGAGCTGCCACTTGCCGTCCGATGTGTTGTAGACCATCGAGAAGTCGGTCATGTGGTAGGACGGGTTGACGCTGTCGTAATAATCGTTGGCCACCGTGTATTTCGAGCTTTCGAAGTGCACATTGACCGTCGCCGTCACCGACGCGCCACTCGACAGATCGAACACGTGCGAGTAGCCGATGTTGCCGTTCCACAGCGGCGCGCTGACCAGCGGTGCACTCGTCGAGAGAACGCCACGGAAGCGGACCCAGTTCACCGTCGCAGGGTTGGCAGCCAAGTTCTTGGCGCTACAGGCCGCGATGTTGGCCGTCAAATTGTTCAGATTGCCATCCACCATGGTGATGCTGGGATGGGTCGGCTTTCCGAAATCGAAGCACTGCGGAACTTGGAAGGCATTGGTGCCGGTCTTCGTCACTTCGTACGACAGATCGAACATGATCTTGTCGTTGTCGGTGATCAGCCACGTCGTTTCCAATTCGGAACCGTAAGCCTTCGTGCCGGTGGAGGCGCTGAGGAACGGAGCCACTTGGTTCGCGTGGTTGATGTTTTGCACCGAAGTGGCCAGGAAGCCGAACTCGTAATAATAGGCATCGATGTTGGCTTGCAGCTTGTTGTCGAGGAAACGGTTTTTGGAACCCACTTCGTAGGCCTTCACCGTGTCCGGGCCTGCCGTAGTGGCAGTGGCCGTGAGCACCGAGCCTTCGCCAGCTGTGCCGCCCAGCGCCGTCGCGCCCGCGCCTGCCGTCGTCGCGCAGCCGCCCGTCGGACGATCCACCACAACGCCCGAGCCGTCTCCCGGCGTGTATTGGTGGTGGCTGACCTTGCCGATGCAATACGCGTCGGTGCCGTAGGTGAGCGGCCGGAAGCCGGTCGACAACGTTGCGTACAGCATGTTGTGATCGGTCACATCGAACTCGGCGCCCGCCTTATAGGTCAGGTGGTACGATGTGTAGGTGGCGTTCGCGATCGTCGTCGACGGCACCTTCTTCGCCAGGTTGAAGCTGTAAAGCTGCTGCGTGCCTTCATCGACCGAGTAACGCAGGCCGCCAATGAGGCGGAAGGCATCGACCACCGGAACCGCGATCTGACCGAACGCCGATTTGTCGCCGCCGCTCTGGTTCGTCAGACGATCCACGCCCAAAGGCTGCGCCGCAGTGATCTGGGTCGAACGATTCCAGCTGTGCGCGTGATAGGATGTCTGGTCCCAATATGTGCCGAGCAACCATTTCCACGTGTCGGACGCTTCTGACGACAGACGCGCTTCGACCGATTTGTAGTAAATGTTCGAGTAGTTGTCCTGGCCCGGCGTCGTGCCTAAGAACGGGTTGTTCTGGAATTCGCCCAGCGGATATTTCTGCTGGTCCATGTTTGCCAAAATCGACAGCGCTGACCAACCCATATCGTAGTTGATGTTGGTGCCGATGTCGGACACCGCGTTGTCTTGCCGCGAAACCTGCTGGCAAACGCCGGTGACGGGCGAGGGATTGACCGGGGCTTGCGCGGGCACCGTACAGGCAAATGCCGCATAATATTTCGGCGGCGAGTGCCACGGATCGTACGGGTTGAGGACAGGGTTACCGCCGCACGGATTGAAGCCGCCAAACGCGGGCGAGGCGAAATTCTGGATCTTCGTGCGCTGGGGCAACGTGTCAGCCGAACCGCTTTGGAAGCTGTTCACGAACGAGCCAATCAACTGGACTTTGAAATCTTCCGTCGGCGCATATTGCAACTTCGCGCGGAAGCCCTGCACGTCGGTATTGGCACGCCCATCCGGGTGCATGTAGCCCGTCTGCTGCTGGCTGAACGCGACACTGCGCATTGCCATGTCGTCGGACAGCGGGATGTTGATGACCGCCTGCGACTTCACTTCGTTGTAGGAGCCGCCTTCGACAAAAATCTTGCCCGAGTATTTGTCGGTCGGGTCGTTGGTGACGACGTTGATGACGCCGGCGAATGCGCCGCGTCCATACAACGTGCCCTGCGGCCCGCGCAGGGCTTCGACGCGTGACGCATCGGCCGTGGACACCGCTTCGGCTGCGTACCAATTGACGACCACGCCATCGACGAGTTCCGGCACCGATGCGGCGCCGTTGTTCGTGCTGCCGATGCCACGAACGAAATAGATGCCGTTGTTGACCGCGCCCTTGAACACCTGAATGCCGGCGACGTTCGCCAGAAGATCGGAAAGGCGCGCCTGACCGGCCACGGAGACGTTGTCCGGCTCGATCGCCGTGATGGACAACGATGTTTTCTGAATGTCGGTGGCTTGTTTGGTGGCCGTCACGACGACGGTTTCCAGCGTGCTCTGATCCTGCGCGAAGGCGGCTTGACTCGCCAATGTCAGAGCGAGGCCCGATGTGCCGAGCAGCACGCAACGCAACGAATTCGATTGTTTCATGTCGATGTTCCCCTACGAAATCATGATCACGACGGCGGTGTTAGCGACACCGCATGCCAAGGCCGATTTGCTGAATTGTTGTTGCCCCGAAGACCAATCGTTTCCCGGATTGTGCCGCCCGCGTGACGAGGTAGCACATCTTACTACAGACGACGAGAAAAAGTTTTCTATTGGAAGACACTTTGATTCGCACGGAAGATTAGTGCTTTCCTATTGAAACTATTGTGCGTTTTTTTCCGAGTCTCGACGGCGCGCCAAACTTAGAACGATGAAAGATTTTGAGATTTCCGGCATGCTCGGCGGAGATGCGAATCGCATTGTGCGGCCTTGTGCGCGTGCTGCCGGCACGGTGATAGGTTGCTAGCCAGATACATAAGCGAGGGAGAACGCGATGCGTGCGATTCGACTTGGTCGTGTGGTTCATTTTGGCGCTGCGCTCA
>CAIYRG010000246.1 GCA_903928515.1 uncultured Alphaproteobacteria bacterium
CCGACTTGTGGGCATCGCCGCACAAGGCGGTCGCGAACGTTTTGATGAAATCTACGCCGCGATCGGCGCATTGATCGCCAGTCATGGCGGCGCTTTCAGCGATTCCGAACGCGTGCTGGCCACCGATATTCTTCGCCGTCTATCCAAAGACGTCGAAATGTCGATCCGCATCGCGCTGGCCGAACGTCTTGCCGACACATCCAAGGCGCCGCACGATCTCATCCTCATGCTGGTGGATGACCGCGTTGAAGTCGCCTCCCCGGTTCTGGCCCGCAGTCCGGTTCTCACCGATGCCGATCTCATTCGCGTCATCGAAAACGGTTCGCGCGATCATCAAGTCAAAGTCGCCCAACGTCCGAACATCGGCGAAGATGTTTCGGAAGCTCTGGTGCAAACCGATTTCGACGCCGTTCTGTCGGCACTTCTGTCCAACACCACGGCGCAGATTGGCGAAGAGACGTTCGTCGATCTGGTGGAACGCGCGCGTGATCGCGACTCGCTTCCCCGTCTCTTGGTTCAACGCGCAGACTTGCCGCCCGCCATCGCCCGTCAGATGTGCGATTGGGTGTCGGGCGAACTCAAGCAGGCTTTGACGCAGCGTTTTCCGCAAGTGACGAAAGATCTCTTGCGCGCGGTGGACGAAACCTCCATCGCCATCCAGGCCGGTGAAACGACGTCCTCGGAAATCAGCGCTCAGAAACTGGTCACCAAGCTTGCCGCCTCCGGCCAGCTCCGTTCCTCGTTCCTCGTTCCTCATCCGCGTCTTGCACCAGAACCAAGCCGATCTTTTCGACTATGGATTCGCAGCGCTTCTGGAACTTCAGGTTTCGGAAATGCGTCGTATCCTCTACGGCGATCAGCCGGTTTTGGTGGCCTATGCCTGCCGTGCGGCCGGAATTGATCGCTCCGTGTTCGGGACCGTGTTCAACTTGTCGCGGCACCAAAAAGGCCTAAAGACCAACCTCACCGCCGTCCAACAGGCTGAGGTGGAGCGCATCTTCGGCAAAGTTTCCAAAATCGAAGCCTTGGAACAGGTTAAGTCGCTGGTTTTGTCCTGAATTCCCTACTTTTGAGGTGGTGAAAAACAGGGATCGGCCTGCTATATGTAGGCCATGATCGATCCGTTCGGCCGTTCCATCTCCTATGTGCGTGTCTCGGTGACAGACCGCTGCGACTTCCGCTGCGTCTACTGCATGCCCGAACACATGAATTTTCTGCCGAAGGCCGATGTCCTGTCGCTCGAAGAACTGGACCGGCTGTGCTCGGTCTTCATCGAAAAAGGCGTGCGGCGTCTGCGCCTCACCGGCGGTGAGCCGCTGGTTCGCCGCGACATCATGAAACTGTTCCGCGGCCTCTCGCGCCATCTCGATACCGGCGCGTTGCAGGAAATGACGATCACCACGAACGGCAGCCAGCTTCAGAAATACGCGGCCGAACTTGCCGATTGCGGTGTGAAGCGCATCAACGTGTCGCTCGATACGCGCGATGATGACAAATTCCGTGCGATCACGCGTTGGGGCAGTCTCGACAAAGTTCTGAACGGCATTGACGCCGCGCGCAAAGCCGGCATCCATGTGAAGATCAACACCGTTGCCTTGCGTGGCATGAACGAAGACGAAATCCCCGAGCTTATCGCTTGGGCGCATGGCGACGGCATGGACATCACACTGATTGAAACCATGCCGCTTGGCGAAGTCGATGCCGATCGCACCGATCAATATCTGCCGCTCTCGTTGGTGCGCGCGCGCCTGTCCGAAATGTTTACGCTGACGCCTTCCGACAAACGCACCGGTGGCCCTGCCCGTTATGTGCATGTCGCTGAAACCGGCGGACAGCTCGGCTTCATCACGCCGTTGAGCCACAATTTCTGCGAAAGCTGTAACCGCGTCCGCATCACCTGCACCGGCACGCTCTATATGTGCTTGGGCCAAGAGGACGCAGCCGACCTGCGTGCCCCGCTGCGCGCCTCGCCCGATAACGCATTGCTATCGCAAGCCATCGACGAGGCCATTCTGCGCAAGCCGAAAGGCCACGATTTCGTCATCGACCGCCGGCACAATCGCCCCGCCGTTGGTCGCACCATGTCGCTCACGGGCGGCTGATCGAAGAATCCATGTCCGGCAAGTTGCATTTCGTGGCCTCGTCCGTCCCCGAAGCTCAGGCGGCGCTGACCACCTTGCGCGACCGCTACGGCGATACCGGGCCCGAGGGCGCGGATATTGTTGTGGCGCTGGGCGGCGACGGTTTCATGCTGGAAACCCTGCACAGCTTCGTCGGGCGCGGCGTGCCGATCTACGGCATGAATTTGGGTTCGGTCGGCTTCCTGATGAATGAGTTCAGCGCCGACAATCTCCCGGAACGCCTCTCGGCGGCTGTCGCGACCCGTATCCATCCGCTGCGGATGATCGCGGAATCCGCGCGCGGCGGCTCGAAAGCCATCGCCTTCAACGAAGTGTCCCTGCTCCGCCAAACCCATCAGGCGGCCAAGATCCGGATCAAGCTCGACAGCAAGACGCGGCTCGAAGAGCTGATTGCCGACGGGATTCTGGTTTCCACGCCGGCGGGAAGCACCGCGTACAATTTGTCGTCTCACGGGCCGATCCTGCCCCTGGAGGCGAAGCTTCTGGCGTTAACGCCGCTCTCGCCGTTCCGCCCCCGCCGCTGGCGTGGCGCCGTTCTGCCCCATAATGTCCAAATCACCCTGGAAATCCTCGAAGCCGACAAGCGCCCTGTCAGTGCGGTCGCCGACAATCACGAGGTTCGCGATGTCACCAAGGTCGAGATCGGGGAAGACCGGACCATCGTGACCACGATGTTGTTCGATGCCGGTCACAGTCTGGACGAGCGCATCCTAGCCGAGCAATTCTACTTCTAAAAAAACCCGCCGTTTTGGCCCTGATAAGCCCCTCGCGGTAAACCGTCATTAAGGTTCTTCCGGCTAGGGTCGCTCTGCAACTCGTGCAATCGAGTTTCGGGGGAATGAGCGCGTACCGTTTTGATCGTTTGAAGGTTCTCGTCATCGACGACAACCAGCACATGCGCGCGCTTATCTCGACGATTCTGCAGGCTTTTGGCGTGCAGCAAGTCGATGAAGCCGACAACGCCACCACCGGTTTGCAGATGGTCAAGCTTAAGCGCTCCGATATCGTGATCGTCGACTGGGTACTGGAAGGCATGTCCGGCATCGAGTTCACCGAACGCGTGCGCACAGGCACCGACAGTCCGAACCTCTTTGTTCCGATCGTCATGTTCACCGGCCATACGCAGATGGAAAAAATTCATCGCGCGCGCGATGCCGGCGTGAACGAATTCCTTGCCAAGCCCGTGTCCGCGAAGGCGATCCTCTCGCGTCTCGTGTCGATCATCGAGCACCCACGCCCGTTCGTGCGCACCAAAGTGTATTTCGGCCCGTGCCGCCGCCGCCGCCGTGTCGAAGATTACCACGGCCCGGAGCGTCGCCTCGATAGTGCGGCAGCAGCCCCCTTGCCTTCCACCCCCAAAAACCACGCCGCGGCACCTTAAAGGACATCAGGATCAGTTATGGGCAAACAGCCGATTGAAGTGTTCATGCCGCCGAACGTGCTGAAGGCGAAGGTTGGCGGCGACGGTGTCACCGCGCTTGATCTCTCGGCTCTGAAACGCGCCGAGAAAGCTATCGAGGATTTGAAGGAAGAATTCGTCGAGTGGATCAACGTCGATGTCGGCAAGCTGGCCACGGCGCGCGACCTTTATGCCCAAAACCACGATATGTCGGGCCTCAAAAGCATCTATCGCGCCGCGCACGATTTGAAGGGCCAAGGCACCACATTCGATTTCCCTCTGGTTACGCGCATTGCCTCGTCGTTGTGCGATCTCACTGAATGCGAGGATGGCCGGGAGCCGCCGGTCAATCTGGTCGATGCCCATGTCGATGCGATCAAGATCGTCGTGCGCCAGAACATCCGCGACGCGACCAATAAGATGGCTGTGATTTTGTCGAGCGAATTGGAAAGCCGGGTCGCAGGCTTCCTCGAAAACAAGCACTAATCCGCGAACATCATTTTGGGCGGCACGCCTCGTGCGAAAGCGCGGGGCGTTTTTGCGTTAGCCCGCTTCGCGTGAAGCACGTCGCTTGTCTGCGTTAGCCACGGCGGCCGTGATTGGGTGTGTGTTGCGGTGTGGTGCTGGTCGTCTCCAACACATTCAGCACGCCCGGCGTCAGCATCAGATTGGATGAAGGCGGTGCGTTGGTATCAAGCGACGACAGTGCTTGGTTCGGCGACCAGGTGCTCGGGAAATATGAGCGCGGCAGGAAATTGCTTGAAAAATCTTGCGTGACAAAATCGGACGCCGAGGTTGCGGTATTGGCTGTCTGCGGCGTTGATGCACTGCCCGTCTTGGCGATCACGGTATTCGACAGATCGGTGTTCGCCACGGTGACGCTGGTCGAAGGCTGCGTCGCCCAATGATAGATCTCGCTCACCGTCTTGGGCGTACCGTCCGTGTGATAGAACAGCGTGCGATTGGCGCTCGCGGCTTGCGGGAAAAGCTGGTCGGCCTGCGCGGAAGGGTCAGTCTGCTTCGCCGCGATCAACTTCTTGGCGCCGCCAGTTCCCAGGAAGTGCGCCAGATACAGATCGCCGGAGCTCGCCTTATGGCCGAAGGCCGTCGTCAACTGGTCTTGGGATTCATTGGCCGCCTCGCCCGCCATCAAGGATGAGACTTTCGGGTCCTGCCGGAGGGCAAGGATTGCCTGTTTGGTATCGCCGGAAGCGACCGAGTAATGCCCGCTGGAATCCTGGCTAATCGCGTCGGAAAGCCCGCTCAAGCCATGTTCAGCGCCATGACGCTTCATTAGCCCGAGCCACGTCTGATCGACAAACTGGAACAGGCCGCAAGCCGAAGAAGTCTTTGATTTTGCATCACATTGCAGGCTGCTCTCGCGCATCGCGGTGTTGACCAGATAGTCAAAATTCGAGCCCGTTTCTGCGCTCGCCTGCCGGATGGCGGAAAGCACGTCGTCATGGCTGGCGGTGGAAAGCGGGTTGATCATGGCCTGTAAGCGTTGCGTTCTGCTGATCTCTGCATCGCAATGCGTATGCCAGTATAGTTAGCGAAATCCTAACGCCGCCCGCAGTTCGGCCAGGCGCTCGGCCTGCGCTGGTCGGGTGTAGGGCTGGCGTCGGCCTGCCCCCCACACCGGGCCCGGCCATGCGGCATCACCCGCGTTGCGCGCGACCACATGGATGTGGAGTTGGTTTACGATGTTGCCCAGCGCGCCGACATTCATCTTCTGAGCGCCGGTCAGCCTCTTCAGCGTGGCGGCGCAGCGGATGGTTTCCTCATTGACGAGGCGTTGGGCTGCGGCGTCGAGATCGAAGAGTTCGCTGACGCCCGCTACGCGCGGCACCAGGATCAGCCAGGGAAAGCGCGCGTCGTCCATCAGCAGCACGCGCGACAGCGCCAGATCGCCGACACTCGCGGTGTCCGCCGCAAGCCGCGGGTCGAGTGCGAAATCCGTCATCAATGCAGCGCGAGAAGCGCTGGCGAGATCCAACCGATACGTAGCGCCATGAAGGCAAGATACGCGCAATAGGATGTCAACAGAAGCGCGCCTTCGGGACGACTCAACTTCCAATCCGAATTGAGCATCGGCACCACAAGGAACGCGCTGGCGGCCAGGATCGGCACATCCTGAAGCACGAAACTGCTCGTGAGCGGCAGCGGCCTTAGCAACGCGGTGATGCCGATCACGCCGAGGATGTTGAAGATGTTGGCGCCCAGGATGCTGCCGACGGCGAGCGCGTTCTGCTTGCGCGTTACGGCCGACACGGTGATGTAGAATTCGGGGAGCGCCAGCCCGAGTGCTGTGATGCTGACGCTGACGGCTTCTTTCGGGATGCCCCAGTCTTCCGCGACCACGACGCTGCCCCGGACCAGAAGCAGTGCACCCGCGAAACTCAGAAGCGCGGCCAAAGCCAACAGCGCAAACGCGCCCAGCGCGCCCATCTGTTTCTGGCCTTCGGCACGGCGCGCGAACAGGCATTGCGAGGGCGCGCGCCGCCAATCCATCACCGCCGAAACGATAATGAAGATAAGTAGCCCGACGAGCATCACTTCCGCCTTCAAGCGGCTGATCAGATGGTCATGCGCGAAATACAGCAGCGCAGCGCCGGCGAGGATAAAGGCCAACCCGTCACGGAACACCAGCCGCGGCGTTGTCGGCAGCGGCCCGATGAGCGCTGCGAGCCCCAGCACCATCAGCGCGTTCAGGATGGTCGAGCCGATCACGGCGCCGGCCGCGATCTGCGGCTCGCCGGTGAAGGCTGCGCGCAAGGACACGGCCAGTTCCGGCACCGCCGTTGCCAGCGGGATGATCAGAAGACCGATAAGTATCGGTGGCAAACCGATGCTGCGGGCCAGCACCGCGCCGCCACGCACGGCCGCGCGGCTGCCCAGCAGCAACAGCAGCGATCCACCGATCAGGAAGGCGTAGGTTAGAGACATTATAACTTTCCGTCCGCCGGGGACGGAGTGGCCGTGCCGTTATGAAACGGCGAACCGCCGCGCCGAAAAGGCGCTGACGGGGAATCCGGCGTCCGTTCCCGAAACAAAACGTCTCAGAGCGTCGGCGATCAGCGGTGCAAGCAATATACCGTTGCGAAACTGCCCGGCGGCCACGAACAGGCCCTCGATGCCGGTGGGGCCCAGCACCGGCGCATCGTCGGGGCTGCGCGGCCGCAGACCGGCCCAGCTCTCGGTGACCGGCCAATCCGCAAGCGACGGCACCAGCCGCACCGCGCGGGCCAGCAGCGCGTCTTGTGTGGCGCGCGAGACGCTGGTGTCGAAACCGGCTTCTTCCACTGTCGCGCCGAGCAGCAGCTTGCCGCGCCGCGCCGCCAGATAGATGCCCGCGCCCCAGATAGCGGGATTGGGGAGGCTCGCGCCCTCGGGCGGGCTCAACGCCAGCATTTGCCCCTTTGCCGGGCGTATGGCGGGCAGACTTTCGCCGAGCAGCGCGCTCCAAGCCCCGGCAGCCACGATCACCGCATCGCCGCGCACGAATCCCGCCGATGTCGCGAGACCCGTGACACGGTTGTTCTCGTCCAATATGGCGCTGACCGCCGTCAGCTCATGCAGCGTCGCCTTGTGCTGCGCGAGCCCGCGG
The DNA here is from genome assembly GCA_903928515.1 of uncultured Alphaproteobacteria bacterium. GTDB lineage: Bacteria > Pseudomonadota > Alphaproteobacteria > Micropepsales > Micropepsaceae > CAIYRG01. The sequence goes on from CAIYRG010000246.1 coordinate 7,148, forward strand.
AGCAACGCTGCCGTCAGTGCACGATTGTCGACACGGGCTTCATCGCGGAAGAACAGCGCGCCTTCGATCCCGTCTGAAAGTTGCGGCGCGATTTGGCGGGCTTCCTCGCGCGAAAGCCATGCCGCGCCCTCGCCCAGATCTTTCGCGTGCGCCGCCAGGCTTGCGGCCTCATCGGCATTGCTCGCCACCCGCAAGGCGCCGTCGCGGCGAAAGCCGATATCGATGCCGCTCAGCTTCGCCAATTCCTCGGCGAATGCCGGCCACAACGCGCGCGCCTGCGCATCGAGCGTCGCCAGGGGTGACTGGGTGCCCGCGATTTCGCCGGCCGAACCGAGCATGCCGGCAGCGGCCCAGGTCGCACCGCGCCCGGCCCTGCCGCTTTCAAAGATGTCGATGGAATGTCCGGCCTGCGCCAAACGCCAGCCGATGGAGAGGCCTGCGATGCCCCCGCCAACAATCAGAATGTTCAAGCGCGGTTTTCGCTGCTCATGAGGACGGTGGCGACAAGCACGCCAACCGACACAAACAGAAGGATGCCGTACAGGTAGCACAGCACGGAAAACAGCCACGGCACGAAACACATGATCGCGAACACGATGAAGGTTTCGCCGATGCCGCACAGCGAATTCGGCAATTGCGGCGCGCCGAGATCATAGGCGCTCGTGTCCGGGCGTTCTTGCGTCAGGCGCAGCGCCATATCGGTGACGGCCCATGCCAGCAGCGCCAGCAAGAGGAAGGTCGCGGCCAGTGCGTTCACCGGATTCTCGGCGGCGAAGGCAAACGGCACGGCCCCGATCACGATGTAATCGAACAGGAAATCCAGGAACTCGCCCGTCTTGGTGGGCTGCGTTCGTCGCGCCACTGCGCCATCGATGCCATCCAGCAGCCGGTTCAACGCCAGCAGCAGAAAAGCGATGAAGAAGAAGCCGCTGACGAGGAAGACGATCGCGGCGATACCCGCCACGAAGCCAGCGATGGAGACAGCGGTCGCGGAAACATCGCGGCGCGCAAGCGTTGCAGCGATCCCGTCTACGAGAGGCGAAAACGCGCGGCTGAAGAACGAGTCGAGCATACATCTCGCATAGGCCCCACGGCCCAAAAGCGCAAGACATTGGCCATGGTTGTTACATCCGAGGCGCGCATTTGTTGTGACCCGGCCACAAACGGCCGCTTCTGCTGCACTGCTCTTCGCGGTTGCAAAAAGAATCGCTCGTGTTCTCACGCCATATTCCGTGCTGTGGAATAGCGACAGCGCCGCCGCTGACCTGCGGCGGATGGTCGTCCTGGAACAATGGAAAACCAACGCTTGTGTCCCGCCATGAAACGCAAATCAGGCCGGGACAAGATGGGCCCCGGACGGCGCGATATCGTGCGAACTTCCTGTGAATTGCCTGCGGCGCGACGCTTGCAACCTGCCCTATATGCAACGGAAACCGTCTCAGTTCGACGCAGTGTTGGATGGCCCCGCCTTTGGACCGGCCCCCGGCACCCGTACCGTTAACAAACCCGTAACGGTTGACGACGGTATACTGTGTCTGAAAGATGCGTCGCGTCGGGCGGGAATGATCAAAAACGGGACTTCCCCGGATTGGCCTGGACACCACTTGCACAGGAAACGCTTCGGCGTTCGCCGTGCACAAGTAGGAACTGAGTCGTTGATACGCAACGCTTTTTCGGACGTCGCGCAGGGATTTCATGAGCTCCGTAGGTCGGCCAAAGCGGCGGCGCAAGCGCTCGCCTCTCAGGACGGCCGCTGGACCATTGTATCGACATCTCTGACCGCAACGGTGGCCTTCGGCATCGTCTGGCTGTCCCTGGCAGCCTCGCCGCCTGTAACCGGCCAGCCATTTGAGCCGCGCCGCGAACAGGCCGCGCTCCCGTACAATCTTCTCACCCGTCTCACGGGTATCCGCTCGCTTCCCGGCATCTCTGCCGAGGACGCTCGCCAAGCCAGCCTCATCGGCGGCCAAGGCGCGTTCACGCGCAAGCTCGGTGGCGAACTGCAATCGCCGCTCGATGGTTCTCTTGAAGCCGAGCAGCAAGCCAATGGCTCGCCCTCGACGCACACGCTCACGGTCGGTTCCGGCGATACGCTGATCGGCATGCTCACCGAAGCCGGCGCCAGCACGGCCGACGCCGCTGCCATCGTCGATGCGCTGCAGCCGATCTATAGCCCGCGCAATGTTCGCGCCGGCCAAGTGTTCGACGCCACCTTTGGTCCGTCTGACGCGACCGACCCGCCGATCACCGGCCAGACCGGCGTTCCGGCTCAGCCCGTGGCCCCTGTTCGCCTTCTCGCGCTCTCCTTCGCGCCCGCCGTGGATCGCCAGATCACCGTGCATCTGAGCGCCGACGGCAATTACACGGCCGAAGACGTTCAGAAGAAACTCGAAGCGCGTTTCAACCACGCGGGCACAACGATCGACTCGAGCCTCTATCTCGCCGCCATGCAGGCCGGTATCCCCGCCAGCGTCGTTGTCGAGATGATCCGCATGTTCTCCTACGACGTCGACTTCCAGCGCGACGTGCATCACGGCGACAAGTTCGAAGTCCTCTACAATCACTACTACACGCCAGAAGGTCAGCCCGCGAAACCCGGCGACATCATGGCCGCAGTGATGACGTTGGGCGGCAAGCGCCATGTTCTCTATCGCTACGCGACACCCGATGGCGCCGAGTATTTCGACGAGAACGGTCAGAGCACCAAAAGCATGCTGATGAAGACGCCGGTGGACGGCGCGCGCATTTCATCCGGCTTCGGTTCGCGCGAGCATCCGATCCTCGGCTACACGCGCATGCACAAGGGCATCGACTTCGCGGTGCCAATGGGCACGCCGGTTATGGCTTCGGGCTCGGGCACGATTGAATCGGCGGGCTGGAGCGGCGAATACGGCAACCTCGTCGTCATCAATCACGGCAATGGCTACGAGACGGCCTACGCGCATCTGTCGCGCTTCGGCAACGGCGTGAAGCCGGGCGTTCGCGTGCAGCAAGGCCAAGTGGTCGCCTATAGCGGCATGACCGGCATGGCGACGGGTCCGCACGTACATTACGAAATCCGGATCAACAAACAGCCGGTCAATCCGCTGTCGGTGAAGATGGCCAGCGGCCGCAAGCTCAGCGGTGAAGAGCTGCGCGGGTTCTCGGCCAATCGCGGGCACATCGACCAGATGATGGCTTCGATGCCGATGACGAGCCGCGTTGCGGTCGCCGCCGGTTTGCGCGAGACAGCCGACCAGTAATCTCAAAGTCGTGAACCACATTTGTCATGGTCCAGTTTGACCGGGCCATCCAAATGGTGCGCGTTCCGCAAACTTTCAGAGCTACTTGCGTTTGGGTGGTCCGCCGCCAGCTTTCGTTGGAGCGAAGCGACTTAGGAAAGCTGCGCCACAGGCCATGACTGCGCGCGTGCTTATTCGTTTCCGAGCAACCGCTGCAGCCGCTTACGTTTGGGCGCGGTTTCCTGAACCATCGCCGCCACGGCCTTCACTTCGTCCGGCTGCTCTTCGACGTAGACCATGTGGTTCACATGCAGCACGGCAATTTCGGACGGCACTTTCTCTGGGAACAGCGGCTCGCCGAAATCCTCCGGCGCTCCGGCGAACTTGGCCAGGATCAGATCGCCGGTTGCGCGCGTGTAGTGCGAGGATTCCCAATAGTATTTCATCTCATCGTGCGAGCCCTTGGGCGGCACGCGCTCCATCGTCACGTTGTTGAAGCCTGAGAAGTCCACCAGCCGCGCGCTCGCATCCTGCGCCACCATCGCCATGTCTCCGAGGAACGCGGCGTAGTCGCCACCCAGGCCGAGATCGTAGATCGCATCCAATTGGCGGGCATGCAGCGGCGAGATGAAGAGATCCACCTTTACGCCGACATCGTTCAATTTCTTCAGTGTCTTGGCGAAGGCCGCGACACGTTCCGGCGAATAGCGGTAAGCGCCATAGGTTTGAGGATCGATCAGGAAATCGTCTTTCAAGACGGAATCGAAGCGCGCGCGGGCCGTGCCTTTGGGCGGGTCGATGGCGCGATCCGCGTAGCCGTTGTCCGACAGATCGTTCGGCTGCTTCTTGTAGTTCTCATAGAGCGTCTGGCCTGAGAGCCGCAGCGTGTCCAACGAGAGCAGATAATCCAGCACCATCTCGATGCGCAATTTTCCCGCCGCGCGCGACAGATCGAAGTCGCCCGAAACGCCGCGCACGTCTCCGAACATCTCGAAATCGAGGCCGATCACGATGCGCTTCAAATTCGGATTGGTTTTGCGCGCGAAGCGGATCATCGGCACCAGCTCGGCCATATTGGTGCCGGAGAGGCAGGCGTTGAACGTGTGCGACGCCGGGAAGTAACCGCTTCTGGGATCGATGGCGCGCAGGCAACGCGAACTGCCGAAGATCAGCACCTGCCAATCGCCGCGCGCAATACGCTCGGTTTTGAAACGACGTCCGCCACCGTTCAGCGCTTCCAGCCGTTGGATGCGTCCGTTCACCGGCGACCACAACGCTTCCGGGTCAATGACGGCGTTGAACGAAGCGAGCGCCACCAGCGCGGTGCCCGCGATTGCCAAACTTGCCAGGAGATATTTGTTCGCGCGCATCGATCAGAATTGGAAATAGAGGAATTCGCTGGCTTTGGGCAGCAGCAGAATGGAGATCGCTAACGCCGCGCTGACCAGAAGCGCCGTTCGTGCCAACGGCGACCAGATGATTTTGGCGCCACCACCTTCCGGTGACGGGATCGCGTAGAAATCCGATGGCAGATAGCGGCGCATGATTTCCTGGCTGTTGGGCAGGAACAACGCGATGGCCAGCAACAGCGCGACATAAATCGCGGCCACAGGCTTCAACAGGCCGGGCGCTGTCATGCCCGACAATCCGAACATGCCGCGCAGGATGGCGAGCGCGCCTGGAAAACTGTGCGCGCGGAAGAACACCCAGGCGAAGACCACGCTTGAGAATGTGATGAGCCATCCCAGAAGCTTCGGCATCGGCAAGCGGCTGGCGCGCCAAGCATGGTTGATGACGAGGTAAAGCCCGTGCAACCCACCCCAGACCACGAATGTCCAGCCTGCCCCGTGCCACAGCCCGCCGAGCAGCATGGTGATCATCAGATTGGCGTAACGGCGCAGCGGCCCTTTGCGGTTTCCACCGAGCGGGAAATACAAATAGTCCCGCAGGAACCGTGACAGCGTCATGTGCCAGCGCCGCCAGAAATCGATGGCCGATAGGGATTTGTAGGGCGAGTTGAAATTCAGCGGCAGATGGATACCGAACATCTGCGAGATGCCGATGGCCATATCGGAATAGGCCGAGAAATCGAAATAGATCTGCACGGTGTAAGCGAGCGCGGCGATCCAGGCATCCGATGTGGGGATCGTGCCGCCCATATCGGCTGCGGCGAACACCGGTGATGCGTAAGGCGCGATGCGATCCGCGAAGACCACCTTCTTGAACAGCCCCAGCGTGAACAAAGTGAGGCCGGCGGCGGCATCATCCGGCGACCAGCGATAGGTTTTCGGATCGCCGAATTGCGGCATCATCTCTTTGTGATGGATGATGGGGCCCGCGATCAGATGCGGAAAGAAACTGACGAACAGCGCGTAGCGCGGCAGATCGTATTCGGCTGCCTGCCCGCGCGAGGCATCCACCAGGAACGCGATCTGCGTGAAGGTGTAGAACGATATGCCGACGGGCAGCACGATATCGCCCAGCGAGAATTGCGAACCGGTCAGCGCATCCGCCGTGGCGACGAGAAACCCCGCATATTTGAAATAGCCGAGCAGCAGCAAGTTAAAGGCAATGCCCGCCGCGAGCAC
>CAIYRG010000247.1 GCA_903928515.1 uncultured Alphaproteobacteria bacterium
CCCGCAGCCACCCGTCCACAAAAGCGTCATTTGCTGTAAAATGAATGCCTGTAGGGCGAAGCCCATCGATTCCCGTATCCCGCGATTCCCGCTTTCTTTTCGCAAAGTTCATTTCCCAAATGTCAGAAACCGACGCCCCCGCCAAAGTCCGCGATCCGGTCTGCGGCATAATGGTGAATCCCGCGACCTGCAAAGGCGGCAGCGTTCTTCATCAGGGTACGGATTATTATTTCTGCAGCGTGGGCTGCGCGACGAAATTCCAAGGCGACCCGGAAAAATATCTCGCCGCGGCGCCAAAAGAAGTCACCGGCGCCATGGCGCATGCGGGCCACAGCCATGCGCCCATACCGGCGCCTGCCCCGCCGAGCGCCGGCGGTCACATCTACACCTGCCCAATGCACCCTGAGGTGCGCCAGAACGGCCCCGGCATCTGCCCGTTCTGCGGCATGGCGCTGGAGCCGGTGTCTGGCCCGGCGGATGATTCCGAATACCGCGACATGAGCCGCCGCTTCTGGATCTCGCTCGTCTTCGCGCTGCCCGTTGTGGTGTCCGCGATGGCGGGAAATACGGCGACGGCGAACGCCATACTGTCGCCATTGGTGCGAGAATGGGCGGAAGCCGCACTCTGCGCTCCCATCGTACTGTGGGCTGCAGTGCCGTTCTACGCGCGCGGCTGGCTCGGCATTATCAACGGCCGCGCCAACATGTTCACGCTGATTGCCTTGGGCATCACCGCAGCCTTCGGTTACAGCCTGTTCGCGTTGCTCGCGCCTGGCTTCGTACCGGAAGAATTCCACACCGCGCAGGGCGCGCCGCCCGTTTATTTCGAAGCGGCATCGGTGATCGTGGTGCTCGTGCTGCTCGGACAGATGTTGGAATTGCGCGCACGCGATCGCACGGGTGCTGCCATCCGCGCGCTGCTCGACCTCGCACCGAAGACCGCGCGCCGCCGCATTGGCACACTGGTGGAAGAAGTCGCGCTGTCGCAGATCGTTGTGGGCGATGTGCTTCTGGTGCGGCCCGGCGAAACCATCCCGCTCGACGGCAAGGTGAGTGCCGGCGAAAGCGCGGTCGACGAATCCATGGTCACGGGCGAAGCCAACCCGGTATCCAAGGGCAAGGGCGACCTTGTGACCGGCGGCACGTTGAACGGTTTGGGCGCGCTCGTCGTCACCGTGGAACGCATCGGCGAGGACACGGTGCTGGCACAGATCGTGGCCCTGGTCAGCGAAGCGCAACGCTCGCGCGCGCCGTCGCAACGTCTGGCGGATTCCGTGGCCGCGTGGTTCGTGCCGCTGGTGATTTGTGTGGCCGCTCTCACCTTCGCGGCCTGGTGGAATTTCGGGCCTCAACCGTCGCTGGCTTATGCCTTCGTGGCCGCGCTCTCGGTGCTCATCATCGCCTGCCCTTGCGCGCTGGGACTTGCCACGCCGATGTCGGTGATGGTGGCTGTGGGCCGTGGCGCGCAAGCGGGCGTGCTGGTGCGCAACGCGGAATCGCTGGAGCGTTTCGCCGCCGCCAGCGTGCTGGTGATCGATAAAACCGGCACGATCACGCAAGGACGCCCCAAAGTGTACGTGATCCGCGCCGCCGCCGGCATCAGCGACGATCATGTGGTGACCGTTGCCGCCGCACTGGCCCTAAAGAGCGCGCATCCGCTGTCGCGGGCCTTGATAGCGGCGGCAGAAGAAAAACGCCTGCCCATTCCCGAGGCCGAGCAATTCCAAAGCGTCACAGGTGAAGGCCTGAAAGGCTTCGTGAACGGCAAACTGGCGCTCATCGGACGCTCCGAGTTCTTCGCCGCGAACGGCATCGACACCAGCGCCATGCGCGAGCCCGCCGAGCGCATCCGCGCCATGGCGGCGACGATCATCTTCGTGGGGCGCGAGGACAGACTGCTCGGCTTCGTGGCGGTGCGCGACGTGCTGCACGCGAACGCACCCGAGATACTGCAAGCGCTCGCCAATGACGGACTGACCATCATCATGGCCACGGGCGACGCACCCGCCACCGCGAATGCCATCGCCAAGGAAGCCGGCATCACGCATGTGGTGGGCGGACAGACGCCTGCGGGCAAAGCCGATCTCGTGCGCAAGCTGAAAGAGAAAGGCTCCGTCGTGGCGATGGCGGGCGACGGCGTGAACGATGCACCCGCGCTCGCCGCCGCCGATGTGTCGCTGGCGATGGGCACCGGATCGGATGCCGCCATCGCCACGGCCGGATTGACGCTGTTGAACGGCAATATCGGCGCGCTCTATCGCGCCCGCAAGCTGTCACGCGCTGCCGTGCGCAACATGAAACAGAATCTCGCCTTCGCCTTTCTCTACAACGCGCTGGGCGTTCCGATTGCGGCAGGCGTGCTTTACCCCCTCACCGGCACGCTGCTGTCGCCGATGATCGCGGCACTGGCGATGAGCCTGTCGTCGCTCTCCGTGATTGCCAACGCGTTGCGTCTGCGGCGGGTGCGCCTTTGACGGGCACATCTTCGACCGGCCAGCCCATCGATAACGGGCGGCCACGCGCGCGCGGCATCCGGTGGGCGCGCCTCTTGATCTACGTTCTCGCTGTTCTGGTGGGCCTGCCGGTGGGCTTGGTGCTCATCTATCGGGTGGTGCCGCCGCCGACAACGCCGCTCGCCATTGTCACGCGCCTCACAAGCGGTCCGATTGCGAAACAATGGATGCCGCTCGACCGCATCTCGCCCTATCTCGTGAAGGCCGTGATCGCATCGGAAGACGACAAATTCTGCACCCATCACGGCTTCGATTGGCAAGCCATCGACAAGGCGATGGCGCAGAACCAGAAGAGCCGGACGCTGCGCGGCGCCAGCACCATCAGCCAGCAGACGGCAAAGAATTTGTTCCTGCCCACCAGCCGCACCTGGGTGCGCAAGGGCTTCGAGGCCTATTTCACGGTGCTCTTGGAAACGCTGTGGCCGAAGCGGCGCATCCTTGAGGTCTATCTCAACGTCGTGGAATGGGGCCCGCAAACATTCGGCGCCGAGGCCGCATCAAAGATGGATTTCGGCAAACCGGCCGCAGCTCTGAACGCGCGTGAAGCCGCACGGCTCGCGGCCATCCTTCCCAACCCGAAGCTGTGGCACGCGGTGAACCCCGGCCCCTATGTGGCGGGCCGCACCGACGACATCGCGCTGCGCATGGGCGAGGTGACGCGGGACCACCTGGATTCCTGCATCGGGCGCTGAAGAACAAGTTCCCGCATCCTCGCGCTTTCCGATCGCAAAACCTTTCTCTACATTGCGCGCGATGCGTCGATTGACCCACGTTCTCATGTCGCCGGCCTGCCGCCTTGCTCGGCTGGTGCTGGGCGAAAAGCGCCTTGCATGCGACCTGCTCGGATCGGCCGATCCGATGGGGCATCTTCCCGTATTGGTCGATCTCGACGGCACGACGGTGGTGGGCCTGTGGGCCATTTTAGACCGTCTCGAAACGGAACATGCCGAGTATCCGCTGCTGCCCGAAGACGATGCCGACCGCGCCGAAGCGTTGCGCCTCGTCGATTGGGTGATGACGAATTTCCACGATCAGGTGACGCGGCGCATCGTGTTCGAGAAGGCCAGCCAAGGCCAAACCGGCAGCCTCATTCGCCGCCCGCCCGACATGGAAACCGTGCGCCAAGGCCGGGACGTGCTGAAGACGGCGCTGACCAATCTCGGCGCCACGGCGGAGACACGCGGCTATCTCGCCTGCCGCGATGTGACGCTCGCGGATCTCGCGGTTGCCGCGCATCTTTCGGCCATCGACTATTACAGCGAAATTCCATGGACGGATTATCCCGCCATTGCCGAATGGTACATGCGGATGAAATCGCGCCCCTCGTTCCGCTCGCTGCTGTCGGACCGCGTGCCGGGCCAACCGCCCGCGCTGCACTATGCCGAACTCGACTTCTAAGACACTTCCCGAGACCCCAGCCGAACGCCAACGGGCCATTCGCGAGAATGCGCTTGGGCAAGGCTTCGATGCCGTGGGCTTCGCGCGCGCGTTAAGCCCGCCCGGTGCTGTGGAAGGTCTCCAAGGGTTTTTGGCAGCAGGCCATCACGGCGCGATGGATTGGATGGAAACCACCGCCGCGCGGCGCGGCGATCCCACGACGCTGTGGCCGGAGGCGAAAAGCGTTATCACGTTGGCAATGAATTACGCACCCGCGCGCAATCCGCTGGACGCGCCCGAGGCCGCCAATCGCGGCGCGATCTCGGTTTACGCGCAGGGCGAGGATTATCATGAGGTTGTCAAAAAGAAGCTGAAACACGTTGCGCGGTGGATCGTGCAGCGTTACGGCGGCGACGTGAAAGTGTTTGTCGATACAGCACCCGTGATGGAAAAACCGCTGGCGCAAATGTCGGGCCTGGGCTGGCAAGGCAAGCACACCAATCTGGTGTCGCGCGAATTCGGCTCCTGGCTGTTTCTGGGTTCGATCTTCACGACGTTGGAATTGCCCGCAGACGAACCTTCCGGCGATCACTGCGGCCAATGCCGTGCCTGTCTCGATATCTGCCCGACGCAAGCTTTCACGGGCCCTTACAAAATCGATGCGCGGCGCTGCATTTCCTACCTGACCATCGAAAACAAGGACCACATCGCACGGGAATTCCGCGAGGCCATCGGCAATCGCATCTACGGCTGCGACGATTGCCTGGCTGTCTGTCCGTGGAACAAATTCGCAAAGGATTCCCGCGAAGCCGCCTTCGCACCGCGCGAGACCCTGGTGGGACAAAACTTGGCCGAGCTGGCCGAGCTGGATGACGCGGGATTTCGCGCGCGCTTTTCCAAATCACCCGTCAAGCGCATCGGGCGCGACCGCTTCGTGCGCAATGTGATGATCGCCATCGGCAATTCCGGCGACGCGGCGCTCATCGCCACGGCCGAGAACTTGGTGGGCGATGCCTCGCCGCTCGTGCGCGCCATGGCGGCATGGGCGCTGCGCCGATTGCTCCCTGCAGACAATTTCGCCGCGCGCGCACATGTGCAAGCCGCACACGAAACCGACCCGGACGTGTTGGCCGAGTGGACCTATTTGTCCTGAGGAAGCTCGGCGTTCTGAATGTAATTGCGCGCGGCTTCTGCCGTGTCGCTATTGGCGGGCGTGTTGACCAGTGCATCGCGCCAATCGCCACGCGCGCCCTTCTTGTCGCCCGCATCCCAACGCATGTGGCCCCGTTCGACCAAGGCGTCCGCGTAAGTGGGGTCGATCGTCAGCGCCTTGTCGATATCGGCGCGTGCCGGGTCTTTCTTGCCTTGCTGCGTGCGGTCGGCAGCACGCGCGACATAGGCGTCGGTGCGTTTCGCATCAAAAGCCAGCGCGTGATTGGCGTCGTCTTCCGCCGCCGCCCATTGCTTCTTCGCCGCCTTCACACGCGAGCGATCAAGCCACAGCGTGGCGTTGCGCGGCGAAAGCTTCAGCGCCGCTGAGAACGTCGCTTCGGCGGCGTCCAACCGGTTCGCCAGTATCCAGGCATTACCAGCCTGATCGAGAAATTCGGCGCGTTCCATCAGCGTGCCGGCATCGGGATCGCGCGCGATGGTTTCCAACCGGTTGGCCGCGTCCTGGTAGGCTTGCAGCGCGATCAGCGCGAGCGCCGCGCAATGCTCGGCCGGAATGCCGCCATTGTGATCGCTCCAATAGAGCGCGCGCTCCAGCGCATCGTCGGCCTTCTTGGGGATCGCAGCGATGCAATCCTCATAGGATTTCGGCATGGTGATCGGCACCGGCGACGGCGCGCTGGCGGCGAAAGCCAGCGCCGGAGCGAATACCGCCAAACTGATGAGAATGAGATATGTGCGCATGGGTGCCATAGGGCGCGGAAATTGCGACGGGATGTTGGCGGAAGGCAAGTGACAAAGGGTTCGGATCAACGGACTTCTGCCAGCAATTGGTCCAAGACCGCCGTCATGCGCGCCAAATCTTCGGGCGTCGAGAGGCGGTGATCGCCTTCCTTAACAAGGGTGAGAATCGGATTGCCCGGCAATTTGTCCACGATACGCACGGCATGGTTCCACGGCACATCGGGATCTTTCATGCCTTGCAGGATGCGCACCGGGCATCGCACATCGAGCGGCCCGCGCAGCAGCAGATTCTTGCGGCCGTCTTCGATGAATTGGCGGGTGATCGGGCATGGCGGCTCGCCATAGCCCCAGGGCTGCAACCATTCGCCTTGGCTCATGATCTGCTGCTGCACATCCGGCGGCAGGGCTGTCCACAACAGATCTTCGGTGAAGTCCGGTGCGGGCGCGATCAGCAGCAAGCCTTTCACGCGCTCAGGCCGCGCGCGTGCGAGCAGCAGCGAAATCCATCCACCCATGCTGGAGCCGACAAGAATTTGCGGACCTTCAGTGCGTTCGTCGAGCACAGCCATGGCGTCATCGCGCCAGCGGCTGATGTTGCCTTTGCGGAAATCGCCCGACGATTGCCCATGCGCGAAATAATCGAAGCGCAGATAGGCTTGGCCACGCGAAGCGGCCCATTCATCCAGCGCCTCAGCCTTGGTGCCCATCATGTCGGAGCGAAAACCGCCCAGCCACACCACACCGGGCCCACGGCCCTCGCGTGTGCGATAAGCGATGGTGTCATCGCCTCGCGGCAATCTTTGATCGGACATGACGGACGCGCCCATGGTTCTTTGCGGTTCGATGTATAGTGCTCTCCGGCAAAGAAGAACATCGCGGGGGGATCGGCAATGAGCAATCGCGCAAGGCATATCGCTTTGGCCCTGTTGGTCGTCACCGCGTTCGCGGCACGTGCAACCGCCCAAACACCGCCGCGCGTGGAACTGCCGCAAGCGCAAGCTTTGTCGGCCGAGCCGCGCATTGCCTATCCCGGCGGCGTCACCGGACTGCAAAGCGTGTGGTTCAAGATCGTCTCTGGCTATCGCCCCATCACGCTCGATCTCTATGCGCCGCCCGTCACCGCCACGCCGAAGCCGCTCATCGTGTGGGTGCATGGCGGCGGCTGGCGGCAGGGCACAACACGCGTTCATCCCGGATACGGCGATTGGACCAAGGCTCTCTCCAGCCTCGCGGCGCGTGGGTATGTGGTCGCGGCGGTGGATTATCGGCTTTCAGGCGAAGCGCGCTTTCCGGCAGGACTTCAAGACGTGCAGGACGCTGTGCGCTGGCTGCGCAAGAACGCGAATGCCTACGGCATCGATCCCAACCGCGTCGCACTGTGGGGTGCGTCGTCGGGCGCGCATTTGGCCGCGCTCGCCGCGGCGGCATGCGAAGAGAAGTCACTGAATGATCCGGCCTCCGATGTGTCCATCTCGCCATGCGTGCAAGCCACAGTCGACTGGTTCGGGCCTACGGATTTTTCGATCGCGCTGAAACCGCCAACCGGTGTTGAACCCACGTCGGCCGCCGTGATCGAGGACATGGGCGATTTTCTGGGCTGCAAATTGGCAGCCTGCCCGGCGTCGCAAATACGCGCAGCCAACCCAATCGCCTATGTCAGTGCGGAGACACCGCCCTTCCTCATCATGCACGGCATGGCCGACAAAACCGTGTCCATCGCCGACAGCAACGCGTTGAACGCCGCCCTCAAAGCCAAGGGTGCGGATGTGCAGATGATCGCCTATCCTGGATTGGCGCACGGATTCGCGGGCGCGACACCGGAACAAAAACAAACGATCTTGGGCACCACGTTCGATTTCTTCCAGAAAAAGCTAAAGCCGTAAGCGTGACGACGATCCTTCAAATCATCCCCAAACTCGATCAGGGCGGTGCGGAACGCACCACCATCGATATCGCGCGCGCTTTGACGCGCAGCGGTTATCGCGCGCTGGTGGCGAGCGAAGGCGGCAAACTGGAAAGCGAATTGGCGCAAGCGGGCGGCGAGTTGATCCGCCTGCCCGTGGCCTCAAAGAACCCGCTGACGATTGTGTGGAACGCGCTGCGGCTGGCGAAACTGATCCGCTCGCAAGACGTGTCGCTCGTTCACGCCCGCTCGCGCGCGCCGGCCTGGAGCGCGTTGATCGCAGCGCGCATCACCGGCATCCCCTTCGTCACCACCTATCACGGCATCTACAACGCCAAAGGCGGTTTCAAGCGCTGGTACAATTCGGTGATGGCGCGCGGCGATGCCGTGATCGCCAATTCCGAATGGACCGCGCGGCATATCCGCAGCGCCTATGCTTTCACGCCGAAGAACCTGATCGCCATTCCGCGCGGCATCGAACTTCAATATTTCGATCCGGCACGCGTATCACCGCAAGACGTGGCGCAACTGCGCGCGCATTGGGGGGCCACACCGGAATCACGCATCGTGTTGCTGCCCGGACGGCTGACGCGCTGGAAAGGCCAGATTGTTTTCATCGAAGCGCTCGGCATTTTGAAGCGCGACGGCCGCCTTCCTCCCAACACGCGCGCCGTGCTGGTGGGCGACGACCAGGGGCGCACGGATTACGTCGCGGAATTGGAAGCCGGCATTGCGCGCCTCGACCTACAGAACGTCGTCACGATTGCGGGCGGCAGCAACAACATGCCGGCTGCTTATGCGGCTGCCGATATCGTGATCTCCGCCTCCACCGACCCGGAAGCCTTCGGGCGCGTGACGGCCGAGGCGTCCGCCATGGAACGCCCCGTGATCGCCACCGGTCACGGGGGTTCGCAGGAAACCGTGCTGCCGGGGAAAAACGGTTTGCTGGTGCCGCCCGGCGAGGCAAGCGCTCTGGCCGATGCGATCCACGATCTGTTGTCGCGTTCGCCCGAGGCGCTGGCCGCCATGGGCAAAGCCGGGCGCGCGCATGTGGCCCAGCACTTCACGCTGGATTCCATGTCCCGCGACACGCTGGATGTGTACCGGCGATTGCTCCCTGCCCCCGGCACTGCTTGACTTTTTAAGGCCTGGGCTCTTTGTCTGGCCTATGCGGCTTGGCCGTATGAGAAACCTGCAAAAAAGAGCGCAAAACCCGTGTCTTCAAACGCTGCCGCCGCTTCCGTCACCATCACCTTGCCCGACGGCAAGGCGCTGACGCTGCCGCGCGGCACGACGGGCGCGGACATCGCGGCCGCCATCGGCCCCGGCCTCGCCAAGGCCGCGCTTGCCATCGAGGTCGACGGCAAGATCTGGGACAATTTCCGCCGCATCGAAACCGATGCCCGCGTGCGCATCATCACGCGCAAAGACCCGGAAGCGCTGGATCTGATCCGCCACGATACGGCGCATGTGCTCGCCATGGCGGTGCAAGCGCTCTATCCCGGCACGCAAGTCACCATCGGCCCGAATATCGAAGACGGCTTCTATTACGACTTCGCGCGCGACACGCCGTTCACGCCCGACGATCTGCCCAAGATCGAAGCCAAGATGAAAGAGATCGTGGCCGCGGACGTGCCAACGCACCGCGAAGTGTGGCCGCGCGATAAGGCCATCGCGCATTTCGAAGATATCGGCGAGAAATACAAAGCCGAGTTGATCCGCGATCTTCCCGAGAGCGAAGACATCTCGATCTATTTCCACGGCGATTGGCACGATCTCTGCCGCGGTCCGCATTTCGCCTCGATGGGCAAAGTCGGCACCGGCTTCAAGCTGACCAAGATCGCGGGCGCCTATTGGCGCGGCGATGCCAAGAACGCGCAGTTGCAGCGCATCTACGGCACGGCCTGGCGCGACGAGAAAGAACTCAAAGAATATCTCACCCGCCTGGAAGAAGCCGAGAAGCGCGACCATCGCCGCATCGGGCGCGAAATGAACCTCTTCCATTTCCAGGAAGAAGCCGTGGGCCAGGTGTTCTGGCATGCAAAGGGCTATTCGCTGTACCGCGCGCTGGAAGATTACATTCGCCGCAAGATCACCATTGGCGGCTATCACGAAGTGAAGACGCCGCTGCTGCTCGACCGCAAGCTGTGGGAAGCGTCGGGCCATTGGGAAAATTATCGCCAGAACATGTTCGTCGCCGAAGTGGAAGACGAAAGCAAAACGCTGGCCGTGAAGCCGATGAACTGTCCCGGCCATGTGCAGATCTTCAAGCAGGGTACGACCTCCTATCGCGATCTGCCCTTGCGCATGGCGGAGTTCGGCTCGTGCCATCGTTATGAGCCCTCAGGCGCGTTGCACGGCTTGATGCGCGTGCGCGCCTTCGTGCAGGACGATGCGCACATCTTCTGCACCCATGAGCAGATCACCGACGAGACCACGCAGTTCTGCAAGCTGTTGCTCGACGTCTACAAAGACCTCGGCTTCGATTCCGTGCGCGTGAAACTGTCCACCCGCCCCGACAACCGCATCGGTTCGGATGCGATCTGGGATCAGGCCGAAAAGGCGCTTGCGGATGCCACCACCGCCGCCGGGCTCGACTTCGCCTACAATCCCGGCGAAGGCGCGTTCTATGGCCCGAAGATCGAATTCGTGCTGCGCGATGTGATCGGCCGCGATTGGCAATGCGGCACGCTGCAGGTGGACTTCAACACCGCCGAGCGCCTGGGCGGGCATTACACCGCCGAAGACGCCAGCAAGCGCGCGCCGGTGATGCTCCACCGTGCCATCCTGGGATCGCTGGAACGCTTCATCGGCGTGTTGATCGAACATTACGCGGGCAAATTCCCGCTCTGGCTCGCGCCGGTCCAAGCCGTCGTGGCGACCATCGTTTCGGATGCCGACGATTACGCCCGCGATGTGGCGTCACAATTGGCGCAAGCCGGATTGCGCGTGGAAACCGATCTGCGTAACGAAAAAATCAACTACAAGGTCCGGGAACACAGCCTGGCAAAAGTGCCGTATCTGTTGGTGGTCGGCCGCAAAGAAGCCGAAAACCGCACTTTGGCGGTTCGCCGGCTGGGCTCGGATGCACAGGAAAACCTTGCGCTAAGCGACGCGATATCTATTCTAAAGGCGGAATCGATGCCGCCTGACCTCAAGTAATCGATTCTTGCCACCGGCCACGCCGGCAGCCCATCGGGAGACGGTCCGCGACATCGAACGCCACTGACGTATCGCTGCGGTCCTGAATACCCGGCGAGGCTTGTCTGCTGGCCCCTCGAAAGGATGCCGTCATACCGCCCCTTCCCAATAAGAAGTTTTCGCAGCCCACACCGCCTGCCAAGGATGGACCGCGCGTCAACGAAGAAATCCATTCGCGCACGATCCTCTTGATCGGCGCCGAAGGCGAAAAGCACGGCGAGATCGGATTGGACGATGCCCTGGCGATGGCCGAGGAGCAGGGTTTCGATCTGGTCGAAGTGTCGCCCGACGCCAAGCCGCCCGTCGTCAAGATGATGGACTACGGCAAATTCAAATATGAGCAGCAGAAGAAGGCCGCCGAGGCGCGCAAGCACCAGAAGGTCATCGAGCTCAAAGAAATTAAGATGCGTCCGACCATCGACGATCACGATTACGAAACGAAGATGAAGGCGATGAAGCGCTTCTTCGGCGAAGGCGATAAGGTGAAGGTGACCTTGCGCTTCCGCGGCCGCGAGATGGCGCATCAGCATCTGGGTATGGAGCTTCTCATCCGCATCCAGAAGGAAACCGAGACCTTCGCCAAAATCGAACAATATCCGAAGGTCGAAGGCCGTCAGATGATGATGGTGCTGGCGCCGCGTTGATTTTATGGGAGGCGCGATTTTCTCGTGAAGCCGCGCCTCTCCATCATCGTCCCTTATCGCGACCGTGAAAATCATCTGCGGCAGTTCGTGCCGCACATGCAGGCCTATTTCGCGCGCGACAAAGTCGACAAAGACATCCCCTACCGCATCCTCATCGTGGAGCAGGCCCCCGGCCAGCCCTTCAACCGCGGCGCGCTGCGCAATGCCGGTTTCCAGCTTTCGCGCGAAATCGCCGATTATGTCTGCTTCCACGATGTCGATTATCTCCCCCTATGGGCCGATTATTCGCCGGTAACGCAGCCGACCGTCGGGCTCTATTGGGGCGCGGAATATCGCCCCATTGCGGAAGGGCGATCGGATAAGGCCATCCGGCACAATGTCGATGCGCTGGTGGGCGGCATGCTGCTGATCCCCACAGAGCAGTTCATCGCGGTGAACGGCTATGCCAACGACTATTGGGGTTGGGGCCATGAGGACATGGACCTGCACGAACGCTTCGCGCGTGCCGGGATTTCCTATGATCGCCGCAAGGGCACGTTCCGGGCGCTAGCCCACGATCACGAGGGCTACAATCTCGATGGCTCGGCCTCTTCCATCGCCCATGTGAACGAAAAGCTTCTGGAACAGCGCAAGGCCGACACGGGCGTTGCCGCCGATGGCCTATCGAATGTCGCCTATGAGGTGATCGGGCGGCGCAGCCTTGCCATGAACCCGGCCGAACGCGCAGGCCCGTGCGAGATGGTTACCGTGCGCTTCCACATGGAACCGCGCGAAGACCAGCTGAACGCGTTGGCGCAACCGCTGGCGCAGTCATGAAAAGTTTTCGCAAAAAGCGTTAGGCTGCCCGCAATGTTCGAGGCTATATGGGCGCGGATGTGTGGGGCATTCCCCTACGCATCCCAAGCCCTAAGTGACAACCTCTGACGTGAGACGGTGCCCTCATGCTGACTGCCTATCAGCAGAACGGCGGACTGAAGGCCGTGAACATCGGCGCCGACGATGTCCTGCCCGATAGCGCCCTTTGGATCGACATGTACGACCCGACGCCCGAAGAACGGCGCAAGGTCGAAGCTGCGCTGGGCGCCGACATGCCCACACGCGCCGACATGGAAGAGATCGAAATCTCAAGCCGGCTCTATCAGGAAGAGGAAAATCTCTTCATGACCGCGCTGGTCGTGGCGCATACCGACAGCGAGATGCCGCAGACCGGCGCGATCACCTTCGTGCTGTTTCACAACCGGCTCATCACCATCCGTTATATCGACCCGCTGCCATTCCGCACCTATGCGCATCGTTGCGAGCGCAGCTCGGTCTGGGCCACGCGCGCCGACGTCATTCTCACGCAATTGCTGGACACCATCGTGGACCGCCTGGCCGACGTGCTGGAGCGCGTGGGCACGGACATCGAAAGCGTGTCGCGCGAAATCTTCGAGCAGCAGCAACGCAAGCTGCACACCGCCGACTTCCAGGAAATCCTGCGCAAGCTCGGCCGCAAGCACGACCTCACCAGCAAGATGCGCGAAAGCCTGCTCACCTTCGGCCGTATGCTCACCTTCCTCACGCAGGCCTTCGCCGACAAGCAGCACAAGGAAGCCAAGGCGCATATCAAGACACTGACGCGCGATGTGCAATCGCTGCAGGATCACACGACCTATCTCACGTCGAAGCTCGCCTATCTGCAGGACGGAACATTGGGCCTGATCAACAACGAACAGAACAACATCATCAAGATCATGTCGGTGGCGGCCATGGTGTTCCTGCCGCCCACTCTGTTCGCTTCCATCTGGGGCATGAACTTCAAATACATGCCGGATTTGAACTCCCCCTGGGGCTACCCGATCGCCCTTGTCATCATGGTTTTCTCGGCTGTGCTGCCTTACTATTATTTCAAACGGCGCGGTTGGCTGTAGAAAGCCGGTATGATCGGAATTCCGAAACTTTCAGGCAAAGTCGAACATCCCGCCGACCACGACCGGCCGCTGATCGGAATCCTCTACAAAGTGATGTCCGTCTTCACGCTGGCGGTGATGAACTCCGGCGTGAAATGGCTGGGGCCCGAATTCCCC
>CAIYRG010000248.1 GCA_903928515.1 uncultured Alphaproteobacteria bacterium
GCCAATGGTCGGCATTGCGCGAAACCAGCCGCCGCTTCCTCGAACCTTGGGAGCCCGTGTGGTCGCCGGACGAATTGAGCCGCACGGCCTTTCGCCACCGCTTGCGCCGCTATCAGCGCGAAATTCGCGCCGACATGGCGTTCCCGTTTTTCATCTTCCGCACCGAGGACAACGCGCTTCTTGGCGGTTGCACCATTTCCAATGTGCGCCGTGGCGTCACGCAATCGGCGAGTCTCGGCTATTGGATCGGCGAGCCTTACGCGCGCCAGGGCTTCATGGGAGAGGCCGTTTCGGCCATCACGCCCTTCGTGTTCTCGGTGCTGGCGCTGCACCGGTTGGAGGCCGCCTGTATTCCCGGCAACGATGCGTCGCGCCGGCTGCTCCTGCGGGCCGGATTCCGCGAGGAAGGCTACGCCCGTAACTATTTGCAGATTAACGGTATTTGGCGGGACCACCTTCTCTTCGCTTTGCTCGAAGACGACCGGCCTGTAGTCTAGGCAGGCTGCGGCCGCTTGGGTCTGCCGCCGAACGGAGCGATCTGGTCCTTTGACCCTGCGCAGCCTTGTTCTTCCCTTTTTGCTCGTCGCCAGCCTGTTGTCCGGGTGGGCGGCTGCAGGGGCGTATGCGCAATCGCCGAGTGCGAGTGGACCGGCGCGACACGACGTGCCGAATTCCCAATCGGTACCCGTGCCGGCGCTCGCGGCAACGCCGGACTCGCTGCCCGACGCGGCCAACACAGCACCTGCGGCCGACGCGGGCAGCGATGCGAACGCGCCCGATGCCAGCCAAACTGATCGGCAACAAGGCGACCAGCAGCAGAGTGAGTCCGCGCCCGAGACCTTGCGCGTGGTCGATTTCGCATCGCCCATCGCGATGCTCAACCTCAGCGGCGCATTGTCCGACAACCGCGTGAGCGAGCCGGGCCACCCCAACTCGGCTTGGTTCACCATTTCCATCAAGAATGACGGCATACAGCCGGTGTCGCGCGTGCTGCTCGCCGACGATCCGCCAAGCTCCGGCCTCGCGCTGTTGCCGCAGACGAGCCGCCCGATTTTGCGCGAAGCGGCGGGTTCGGATTCCAGCCTCATCATCGAGCGTGCGGCCGCCTTCGGGCGCTTCGCTTTCCGCATCACATTGCCGCCCGCACACTCCGCGACGCTGGCGCTGCATTTCGACAGTGTGGCCGGAAGGCCGTCGCTTCTTGCTTGGTCTGAAGCCGCGCTCGTCGCGCACAACCGCCGCACGGCGATCCTCACCGGCGTCGTCGGTGGTTTGCTCGCCGCGGCCGCCGCCTTCGCGCTCGGTTCTGCGATGCTCTCGGGCCGGCCCTTCGACAAATGGGCGGGCATATTTCTCACCGCACTTCTCTTCGTCGATATGGTCGGCGCGCATGTGTTTGACGATGGCTGGTTCACCGCACTCGGCGGGCCGTACGGTTTCTTGGCGCTGGCGCTGGCATTGGCATTCGCCGCGGGCGCGCGCCTGGTCGATCGCGTCGTGCCTTTCGCGAAATTCCATCCGCTCGCGGGCCGCTGGCGTGACGCCGCACTGCTTGTCATCCTGGCGCTCGGCCTCGCGGCGGCGTTCGGCATTCCTGTCGCCGGCCTCTTGGTGCGCTTGATCGTGGTCGTCGGGGCGGGCTGTGCTGCCGGCTATCTCGCGCATTTCGGCCGTCTCGGTTTTCCGGGCCCGCGCCATCTCGCGCCCGCCGCCACGGTCTTCGCACTCGTCACTGCTGCGGCCACCTTCCACGCGCTGGGGTGGTTCCCGCCGAACCTCGTCGCGCCCACCGCCATCGGCGGCTTCGCTGCGGCGGGTGCGATGCTGGTGGCGCTCTCCTGTGTGCTGCCAGAAAATTTGGCCTCAGGGCTTTTCCCTGTCTTGCCGCCACCGGTGCACCCCGACGACGACGAACGTGAGGTGATCTCGCTGACGCCGGGGCCCTACATCGCGGGCGCCAATGCCGAGCGCGCCGCGATGGCCGCCTCGCATCAAGGCGTGTTCGACCTCGATCTCGACACCGGCCTGCTCACGCTCTCCGCCGAAGGCGCGGCTATTCTTGGCCTTCCCGCGGGCGCTACCGAATTGTCGCGCGAGGCCTGGGCCAATCGCATCCATCCCGACGACCGCGCGATCTATGAAGACGCGCTCAAAACCTACGGCCATGAGCCTGGCACGGCGTTCCGTCTCGAATTCCGCGCCCGCGGTGCCGAGGAGCGCATCCACTGGTTCGAGTTGCGCGCCACCATGACCGGGCTTTCCACCGAAGCGGAACGCTGCCTCGGCCTCATCGCCGACGTCACCGCGCGCAAGCAGAGCGAAGTCGAAAGTGCCGAAGCCACGCGTGGCGACACGCTCACCGGTTTGGCGAACCGCTTTGGTCTTGTTGATCGTCTCGAATCCGCAGCACCCCATCTCGGCGCGTTGACGCTGATGGTGTTCGATCTCGATCGCTTCAAGACCATCAATACGAGTCTGGGTCCCGATTCCGCCGACCGCGTTCTGCAAGCCATCGCCAAACGCATGCAGAAACATTTCACGCGCCAGACCGATCTGTTCCGCATCGGCGGGGTTACATTCGCAGCCCTCACCGACAAGCCGGTGGGCGATTTGCGCAGTTGGGCCGATACAGCTCTTGCCAAAGTGGCCGAACCGTTTCAGCTCGGTGGGCGCGAGATATTCCTGTCGGCCTGCGCGGGAATTGTGTCCGGTACACAAGCGCAAGATCCGATGGATCTCTTCAATCTCGCCGAACTGGCCATGCTCCAGGCCCGGCGCGATGGCGGCGGCGCATGCGTCTATTCGCAAGAGATGGCCGATGCCGCGCCGGAAGAATCCGATCCCGTCGCGCTCGAAGCCGAACTGCGCCGCGCCATGGAGCGCGGCGAAATGGAAATCCACTACCAGCCGATCATCCGCCTCTCCAACAATTCCGTCGCCGGTTTCGAAGCGCTTCTGCGTTGGAAGCATCCGCAGAAAGGCACCGTGTCGCCGGACAATTTCGTCGGCCATTCGGAAGAGACCGGCCTTATCCGTCCGCTCGGCCGCTTGGCGTTGAAAACCGCGACGGAGGACGTGATGCGTTGGCAGCAATTCTTCCCGCTCGATCCGCCGCTTTTCGTCAGCGTGAACGTGTCTTGGCGACAGATTTCCGAAGACGTGTTCCTGCGCGATCTCGAATCCATTCTGCGCTCCAGCGCGGTGCGTCCCGGCACGCTAAAATTGGAGATGACGGAAAGCACCGTGATGGCCGACACCGCCGTGGCCGAGCGCGTGCTGCAGCGTCTTCACGATCTCGGCATCGGCTTGGCGATCGATGATTTCGGCACCGGTCATTCGGCGCTGGCGCAGCTGAAGCGCTTTCCCTTCGACGTCATCAAGATCGACCGCAGCTTCCTCGCGCCCGCCGAAGGCGACACGAAGACCATCCTCGGCTCCATCGTGGCGCTGGCCCATGAGCTGGGGCTGCAAATCGTTGCCGAAGGTATCGAGGATGAGCGCGATGCGCGGCGCTTGCGCGATCTTGGATGCGAATACGCGCAAGGCTATTTCTTCGGCATGCCGATCCCGGCCTCCGAAGTCACCAGCTATATCGCGATGACGTATGCGCGCCCCGATGCGTTAAGCGCGGCCGGCACTCGCGACTAGGCCCGAAGGGTCTATGCCCAACCGGTTCAGCGCGCCCATCCATTTTTTGCCGGATTCGCCGAACACCAATTTGTCGTCGGCGTCGCAATGCAGCCAGCCATTGCCGTGGAATTCGTTTTCCACCTGGCCAGCACCCCAACCGGCATAGCCGAGCGCGAACAGCGCCTGCTTGGGCCCTTGCCCCTCCGCGATGGCGCGCAGGATGTCCACGGTCGCGGTCAGCGCCATATTGCCGGAGACGGGCAGGGTGGCCTCGCCGCCGTGATAATCGTCGCTGTGGAGCACGAAGCCGCGTCCGGTTTCCACGGGGCCGCCATAGAGCACGGGAAAATCCGGGAAGCCCGACGCAACGGGGATTTCCAGTTGCGACGCCAATTGCGTGAAGGTGAGAGTGGGGATGGGCCGGTTGATTACTATGCCCATCGCGCCTTTCGATGAGTGTGCGCACATGTAGATGACAGTCTGCGCGAACCGGTCGTCCGGCATGCCCGGCATGGCGATCAGCAATTTGCCTTCCAGGAAGCTTTCTGCGTCGGTCTGGTTGGGCCCGCTCATGGGCACAGGTTACGCCTGCTGCGGATTCCTGCAAGCATCCGGGCGGGGGAAACGTGGAACTCGGTGTGACACTTTGCTCAAGCTGTGCGCATGGCTTAGAACGTGCGGCGAAACCGTAGGAAAAAAAAGATGATCAAGATTGGCGATACGATTCCGTCCGCGACATTGCGCACGATGAAGGATGGCACGAACACACAGGTCACCACCGAAGAATTGTTCAAGGGAAAGAAAGTGGCGCTGTTCGCAGTGCCGGGCGCTTTCACGCCGACATGCTCGGCGAAGCATCTGCCGAGCTTCATCGAGAATGCGGACGCGCTGAAGAAGAAGGGCGTCGACTCCATCGCCTGCGTGTCGGTGAACGATGCGTTCGTCATGCGCGCTTGGGGCGAGAGCGCCGGTGCGGGCGATAAGGTCACGCTGTTTGCCGATGGCAACGCCGAATTCGCCAAGGCCTTGGGGCTCGATGGCGACATGTCGAAGAACGGCATGGGCACACGCTCGCGCCGCTATTCGATGATCGTCGAAGACGGCGTGGTGAAGACGTTGAATGTGGAAGAGCCGGGCGCCTATGCGGTGTCCAGCGGCGACCACATGCTGACGCAGCTTTAATTGCTGTTCAGGTGGGGATAGGTAACTCTTCCCCACCTGTCACGGCCCGCAAAAGCGGGCCGCCCAAATGGGCGTAGAGCAAAATAAAAACGGAATTGCTTCGATTGGATGGCCTGCTTTTTGCGGGCCATGACAGTTCGATTTGCGTCGCTAGCGCGGAATCCCGCCGCGCGCCAGCGCATCGGCGCGTTCGTTCTCGGGATGCCCTGAATGTCCAGCCACCCATTTCCATGCCACTTTGTGGCGGCTGACCGCTTCATCCAAAGCGCGCCACAGATCTTCGTTCTTCACCGGTTTCTTGTCCGAAGTTTTCCAGCCATTGGCTTTCCACTTCGGCATCCACTTGGTGAGGCCATCCATCACGTAGCGCGAATCCGTGTGCAGCAGCACCGCGCTGGCACTCGTCAGCGCTTCCAGCGCGCGGATGGCGGCCATCAATTCCATGCGGTTGTTCGTGGTTGCGCGTTCGCCGCCCGAGATTTCCTTCTCGTGCTCGCCGACACGCAGGATCGCGCCCCAACCGCCCGGTCCCGGATTGCCGCTGCATGCGCCGTCGGTGAAAATCTCAACCTTTGCCATCGTGCTCAAATTCCGTAGGCCTCGGCGCCGCTCACGCCACGATGGAAGCGCAGCTTGCGCAAATATTCGCGAGGATCTTTGGGCCGCACCAACGCGTTGACGTCGCGGTTCAGCCAATCGTACAGCCGCGTCAGCAAGAAGCGTAGCGCGGCACCGCGTGCGAGAGTGGGAAGGGCCGCGATCTCTTGGGGCTCGAGTTCGCGCACCGTGCGATAGCCGGCGATCAACGCGCGGCCCTTGGTGAGATTGTAGGAGCCGTCCGCTTCGAAACACCACGCGTTCAGCATCACGGCCAAATCGTAAGCCAGCGCGTCATTGCACGCGAAATAGAAATCGATCAGGCCCGAGACCTTGTGATTGAGGAACAGCACATTGTCGGGAAACAAATCGGCATGCACCACGCCTTGGGGCAGTGCGTTCGGCCAAGCGTTCGCGATGGCGGGCAGTTCTTCCGCGATCAGCGCGGCCAATCCCGGTGTCACCTCGTCGGCGCGCGTGGCGCAATCGGCGGCAAGTTTCTCCCAACCTTTAGGTCCCAGGGAGTTGGCGCGCTTCAAACGAAAATCGGCACCCTTGCGATGCAGATCGGCAAGCGCCCGCCCGGCTTCCGCGCAATGCTCGGCGGTGGGCGAGCGCAGCGAAAGTCCTTGCAGAAAGGTGAGGATCGCCGCGTTGCGCCCGTTCAGCGTTACGGACAACGCACCGCGTTTGGTCGGCACCGGCGTCGGGCAAGCGAGACCGCGTGCCGCCAGATGTTCCATCAATCCCAGGAAAAAGGGCAGGTCGCCGGCATTCACGCGCTTTTCGTACAGGGTGAGGATGTACGCGCCTCTGTCAGTCGTCAGGTAGAAGTTGGAATTTTCTACGCCCTCGGCGATGCCTTTGAAGGCCTGCGCCGAACCGATGTCGTATTGCGCGAGGAATATCTCCAAATCTTCAAAGGAGACGTCGGTATAAACGGCCATGTGAGTCTATTCCGCCAACACGCGCGGCAGTTTGAACGCCACCTTTTCCGTCGTCACGGTGATTTCGCGCAAGATCACATCGAACCGTTCGCGGAAGCCCTCGATAACTTCGTTGACCAGGAATTCCGGCGCGGATGCGCCCGCCGACAGGCCGACCGTCTTCACGCCTTCCAATGTCGACCAGTCGATATCGGCCACGCTGCGGATCAGCGCTGAGGTGGTGGCACCGAATTTCTTGGCCACTTCCACCAGCCGCATGGAGTTTGAGGAATTGGCAGCACCAATCACCAGCAATGTGTCGACATCCGACACGATGGCCTTCACCGCTTCCTGGCGGTTGGTGGTGGCGTAGCAGATGTCTTCCTTGGCCGGGCCGCCCAATTGCGGAAAGCGGCGCTTCAGCACGGCTATGATCTCGGCAGTGTCATCCACCGAAAGCGTGGTCTGCGTGATATAGGCAAGCAAGCCGCCTGTCGGTTGAATGGTCTCGGCGTCCTCGACGTCCTCGATCAGGAGGATGGCGCCTTCGGGCAATTGGCCCATCGTGCCGACCACTTCGGGGTGGCCGGCATGGCCGATCAGCAGAATGGTGGCGCCGTCTTTGAAATGGCGTTCGGCCTCGGCATGGACCTTGGACACCAGCGGGCAGGTGGCGTCGAGATAGTGCATCTGGCGGCGTTGGGCTTCGGCGGGCACCGATTTCGGCACACCATGCGCCGAGAACACGACATGCGCGCCTTCGGGGGCCTGTTCCAGTTCGTCGATGAACACCGCGCCCAGGGATTCCAGGCGCTCCACGACGAAGCGGTTGTGGACAATTTCGTGCCGCACATAGATTGGGTGGCCATATTTCTCCAGCGCCAATTCCACGATGCGGATGGCGCGGTCCACGCCGGCGCAAAAACCGCGCGGTGCCGCCAGCAGCAGGGTCAGCGGCGGCTTCACGCGAGCGTCATATGGGGATGGGCTGCTGCTCGATGCCATGATTTGCCGCGCTTTTCTTCCCATTCCCGCTTGTTTACAGTCCCGCGCCGTTATTCCCGCGCGCCCGACAAGTCGAGGCCGCCGGGCAAAATGTCAAGTGAGGATACCCTGTTCGGCCGGTAGAACCCGCCGGATATCCCGATTTTCCCGTAACCAGCGGCAAGAACCCGTTTTTAGAGGCCTCCGATTATGTATCGAAACCTGCTTTTGCTTCCCATCTTGGCGCTGCCGCTTCTCGGATGCTCCTCGGTCACCAACATGTTTTCCAACCCCAAAGTGGCGTGCCCGGTGGGCCGCGTCGTGGGAGATGCCGCGCAAGTCACGCGCTTCCGCGCCGGTGGCGGCATGACGGCGAACGACGTCGCGTTGAACGTCACACTCGCGCCGCCGAAGGTCAGTTGCGATTACGACCCCGACGAGCATACCGCTGAATTGAAGGCGCAGTTCCCGATCACGCTGCATGCCGGACCGGCCGCCACGACGGGCGATCAGGACTTCACCTATTTCGTCGCCGTGGTAGATGGCAACACGAACGCCATTCTGTCGCGCAAGGACTATCGCATTCCGCTGTCGCTCGCAGGCTTGCAGACGGCGGTCTATGCGGAAGAGGTGGAAAATCTTGAACTCACCGTCGCGCGCGGCAAGATGCCCGCCGATTATCGCGTGCTGGTCGGCTTCGTGTTGACGCCGGCTGAACTCGCTTACAACCGCACGCCGCATTTGCCCAATCAATGATCTCGCTTCTGGCCGAACTTAACGCGGCCGTTTCGGACGCGTTCGCGGCCGAAGGGTTAGATGCGGAACTGGGCCAGGTTCAGCCGAGCGATCGGCCGGACTTGGCGCAGTTTCAATGCAATGGCGCATTGGCCGCGGCCAAGCGCGTCAAAGCCAATCCGCGTGTCTTGGCGGAAAAGGTGGCGGCGCGTTTGAAGGCTTCGGTGCTGTTTTCCGAAGTCACGATCGCGGGGCCGGGCTTTATCAATCTGAAGCTCACCGATGCCGAGCTTGAGACACGGCTGAAGGCGCTGGCGCAAAATCCGCAATCCGGTTTGCCCGTTCACGGTGTTGGCAAGCGCGTGGTGCTCGATTTCGGCGGGCCCAATGTCGCCAAGCCGATGCACGTTGGACATTTGCGTTCGACCATTATCGGCGATTGCCTGCAACGGCTCTATCGCGCCAATGGTTGGAGCGTGACGAGCGACGTGCATCTCGGCGATTGGGGCCTGCAAATGGGCCAGCTCATTTCCGAGATCGCAATCCGGCGTCCCGATCTGCCCTATTTCGATGCGGCGTTCACCGGGCCGTACCCGGAAAATTCGCCCATCAGCATGGATGATCTCGAAGAAATTTATCCGGCCGCGTCGGCTGCGTGCAAAGCCGACCCGGCGCGTTTGGATGCGGCGCGTGAAGCCACTGCGGAGTTGCAAGCCGGACGTCCGGGTTATCGCGCGCTGTGGCGGCACTTCTTCAACGTGTCGGAAACCGGTCTCACGCGGGAGTTCGGCAGCCTCGGCGTGAAATTCGATTTGTGGAAGGGCGAGTCCGATTCCTATCCGCTGATCCAGCCGATGGTCGAGGATCTGAAGGCGCGCGGAATCGCGGTGGAAGACCAAGGCGCGTTGGTGATTTTCGTCGCGCGGCCCGATGACAAAAAGGAAATTCCGCCACTCATCCTTTTGAAATCGGATGGCGCGGTGCTGTACGGCACCACCGACCTCGCCACGATCCTGGATCGTGTGCGCGAATTCGATCCCGATCTCATTCTGTACGTGGTGGACCAGCGCCAGCACGAACATTTCGAAGTGGTGTTCCGAGGTGCTGCGCGCGGTGCGATCGCGGGCAGAGCGGAGCTGGAGCATATCGGCTACGGCACGATGAACGGCGAAGACCGCAAACCGTTCAAGACGCGCGCCGGCGGTGTGATGAAGCTCTACGACCTCATCAACATGGCGCAGGAAGAGGCCGATAAGCGTTTGGCCGAGCAGGGACTGGCGGCCGATTACAGCGCCGAAGAACGGGCTTCTATCGCCAAAGCGGTAGGACTGGCCGCGATCAAATTCGCCGATCTCTCCAACCATCGCATGTCGGACTATATTTTCGACCTGGCGCGCTTCACGCGCTTTGAGGGCAAAACCGGGCCCTATCTGCAATATGCCGCGGTGCGCATCCAGTCGATCCTGCGGCGTGCAAAGGAGCAGGGCTTCGCGTCTTCTCTGCCTGTCATTCGTTCGGATGCCGAACGCGATCTTGCGCTGCAATTGCTGTCACTGCCCGGCACGCTTGTTTCGGCAGAAGAAAAACGCGCGCCGAATTTCTTGTGCGATTATGTCTTCCAGCTGGCGCAGAATTTCAGCCGCTTCTATGCCGACCATCACATCCTGTCGGAAACCGATGTGGCGTTGCGTGATGCGCGGCTCGGACTGTGCGCATTGACGCTCGACACCATCGCGCGCGTGCTTGATCTTTTGGGCATCGAAGTCCCCGCCCGGATGTAGTTTTCCAAACGGCCAAAGAAAAACCTCCTGCCTTGCGGCAGGAGGTTTGAAGTTGGTCGTCGATTCAGGAGGTCAGAATTCCAGTCAATTCACGGTGAGGAAAATTCTTACGCGCAGGTCTTGGCTTTCAAACCGGCGGGAAGCTTCGTTTGCGCATTCGAGCAGGCGATATCGATTTGTTTCTGCGTCAGCCCTTTGGCGTGCGAGAGGTCCGCGCCCTTGAGGCTGGTGATGTCGAGGTTGGCGCCGGAGAAATCCGCGCCGGTCAAATTGGAATTGGCCAAGTTCGCGCCGGTCAGATTGGCGTTCCGAAACGAGACATCGGTGAAGTTGGCCTGCGACATGCACATGTACAGTGCCGTGACATTCGTGAAGTCCGCGCCGGTCAGATCGCCGCCTTTGACGCATTGGTTCGACATGTCGGAGCCCGACAGATCGCAATGCGCGCAGTCATGGGCACCGCCCTGGATCTTCTCTACGGCTTTGTAATCGGCCGCTTTCGCCGGGGCGCAGGCCGCCGCCACGAACATGGCAGAGACGAGGCCGGTGAAAACCAGGGCGAAAAGGGCTTGGTGAAGGCGCATCGGGCTGTCCCAGAACAAAACTCTCGCTCTGGAGGTTGCAACCCGTATGCCATGCCGTTTAAGCGCCGGCGCGGACCTTTGCGGTCAAATCCAGCATATGGGCGGTCAATTTGGGAATGCTGCCGCCGTTCTGCTCCAGATAGGCGGTGAATTCGTCGCGCTCGCTGATGGCGAGCCACACGCCCTCGACCTGCAGATCGGTGACGATCAGTTTGCCGTTGTCGCCGGTGCGCACGCGGAATGCCGCGTTGATCGGCTGGCCGCCATTGGCGCCCGCCACTTGGCAGTTCACAATGACATCGTCTGGCGCGCGCTCTGTGGAGCTGGTCACCTTCATCGCTTGGCCTTTATATTTCGAGAGGCGCGCGTCGTAGACGGCTGCCGCGTAATTGCGGAAGGCATCGACGAAACCGTTCACGTCGGCAGGCGATGCGCCGCGGGCGTATTGGCCCAGCGTGAACACCGAGATGCGCCGCAGATCGGTGAGGCCAAAGAGGAAATTGCGAAACTGATCGCGGCGTTGATCGTCCGGCACGTTCGAGTTCAGAATCGCGTAGCCTTTGTCGATGCTCGACTGCACGAAAGTTTCTGCCGCGTTGGCGGCGTAAGCGTCAGACGCTGTGAGGAGCGACGTTCCAAAAACCGCGACCGAAAGCGCGATGACCGAGGCGCCCGCAACAAGCTGACGGCGTGAGAGAATAGGGGGCATTTCAAAATCCTATGTTCGAGAATCGCGAGGCCGGAGGATTATATCCGTCCGCTCGATAGCGCGGGTCCGTGACGGCTTTGTGGCAACGTCCGGTGCTGAGTTCCGTTCCAGATTGACCCGATTGGCCAGACCCAATTGGAACGGCATTTCAGAAGTTAGGCAAGTCCTCCAAAGGCATGTCGCCGTTGGTGATATCGTTATTGCGCTGCTGCCTGTAAAGGCCGCGCACCGAGCCATAAAAATCCAGCGATTGCTGTTCGAGTTCGGCCTGGGTCTCGATATTACGTTCCCGTAAGTCGATCGCATCCAATCCGGAGCGGCCGATGCTGAAGAAAATCCGCCCATCCATTTCGACATACGTGAACGGATCGAACAGGAAATCGACGCCATAGCCAATGAGATCGCGCGGCGGCGCCGGGCCGATCATGGGGATGAACAAATACGGGCCTTCATCAACGCCCCAGACGGCAAGCGTTTGGCCGAAATCTTCATTCCGGCGCGGCAGGCCGACATTGCTACCCAAATCGAACACGCCGCCAATGCCGAAGGTGGTGTTGACGTAGAAGCGCGCCACCGTGGTTTCGGCGGCTTCGAAATCGCCCTGCAGCACGTCGTTGGCCAGGATCACCGGCGAATTCAGATTGTTCAGGACATTGCGGATCGAGTTGCGCACCGGCGTCGGGACCACGAAGCGGTAGCCCTCGGCCATAGGCAGAAACAAGATCCGGTCGAAGAACATATGGACCGCGAAGGAGTCGCGGTTGACCTCCTCTAACGGATCATTGGGCACAGCCGTAGGGGCAAGCGCAGGCTTGCTGGCGCAGGCCGCAAGCGCCATGCAGGTCACTAGGACCAGCGATAATTTCCGCGACAATGCCATACGTTCAACAGCCCCCGGCAACCATGTGGGGACGGCCACACGGATTCACCATAGGAAGGTGGTAACACAGCATCCTTGACCGTTTATGACTGGGAGGTGGAAAACGCGCCTAAACCCGTATTTTCTGCGAAACGCCCCATCCCAAGAGGGATGCCGTAGGACGCCGCCTGCGATGAAAGCGCCGCAGGCTTCCCATTGCATAACCATATAAAGATATGCTTATGTGATTTTATGGATCGACTGGTCACAATGCTACGCGCTGCGGGGGACGCCACCCGCCTGAGGCTGCTGCTTCTGCTGCTGGAGGCGGAGTTGGCGGTGAGCGAACTCACCCAAATTCTGGGGCAGAGCCAGCCCCGTATCAGCCGCCACCTTAAGCTGCTGTGCGAAGCCGGCCTGCTCGAACGCTTCAAGGAGGGGAGCTGGGTGTTCTACCGCGCCTCCGACGAGGCCAAGGCGGGCGCGCTCTCCAAGGCGCTGGCCGCACTCGCCGAGCCCAACGACGCGACATTGGCGCTGGATCGCCGCCGTCTGGTTGAGGTGCGCGCTGCACGCGAAAACGCGGCGGCCGAATATTTCAAAACCAATGCCGCTGAATGGGAGCGCATCCGCGCGCTGCACGTGCCGGAAGATGACGTTGAGAAGGCCGTGGTGTCGTTGGTTGGCGACGCCGACGCGGTGCTCGATGCCGGAACGGGAAGCGGCCGCATGCTCGAAGTGCTCGCACCGCACATCAAGCGCGGTGTCGGCCTGGATATCGGGCCCGAAATGTTGGCCATCGCGCGCGACCGCCTGGCGCGCGCCAACGCGACAAACTGCCAAGTGCGGCTTGGCGACGTCTATCGCTTGCCGTTGCCCGATGGCCGCGTCGGCGCTGGCTTCGACGTGGTGATCCTGCATCAGATTCTGCACTTCCTCGATGATCCCCAATCAGCCTTGCGTGAAGCCGCGCGCGTGCTGAAACCGGGAGGCCGTGTGCTGATCGTGGACTTCGCGCCGCACGCATTGGAATTCCTGCGTGACGAACACAAACATCGCCGCCTCGGCTTCTCGGATCGTGAAGTGCAGGGCTGGCTCAAGACCGCTGGATTGAAATCGCTCGACGTGAAAACGCTTGCGCCGCGTACTGGAGAAGAGAAATTGACCGTGATGATCTGGCTGGCGCAAGCGCCGCTCAACCTTGAACGTGCACAATCGGCGGAGGTCGCGGCGTGAGTTTGCAAGGCCTATTCACAAAAGCCGATCCGCTTTCGGTGTCGTTCGAGTTCTTTCCGCCGCGCTCGGCAGAATCGGAAGCACAATTGTGGAACGCGATCCGCCGGCTCGAACCGCTGAATCCGTCCTTCGTCTCCGTCACCTATGGCGCGGGCGGTTCCACGCGCGATCGCACGCACGCCACGGTGAAACGTATCGTGGAAGAAACCTCGTTGAAGCCTGCCGCACATCTCACTTGTGTCGGCGCGTCGAAAAGCGAAGTGAATGAAGTCGCCCAAAGCTATTGGGATGCAGGTGTGCGCCATATCGTGGCGTTGCGCGGCGATATGCCGGAGGCGGGTGCCGCCTACGCACCGCACCCGGACGGCTATCAATCCACCGCCGAATTGGTGGCGGGTTTGAAAAAAATCGCACCATTCGAGATCAGCGTGTCGGCTTATCCCGAGAAGCACCCGGATTCGCCCTCCAGCGATTGGGATGTGGACGTTCTCAAGGCAAAGGTGGATGCGGGCGCCACGCGCGCGATCACGCAATTCGTTTTTGAAAATGACTCGATCCCGCGTTTTCGCGACAAGGCGCACCGTGCCGGCATCGATGTGCCCATCGTACCGGGCCTGATGCCAACCACGAATTTCGCGGGCGTGCAGCGCATGTCGGCGCGCTGCGGCGCATCCGTTCCCGAATGGTTACGGCGTTTGTACGAGGGGCTGGAAAGCGATCTCGACAGCCGCAAACTGGTGGCTGCCGCTGTCCTGACCGACCAGGTTCAGATGCTGCGCGCCAATGGCTTCGAGAATTTCCATTTCTATACGTTGAATCAGGCGGAGCTGACTTTCGCCGTGTGCAACATGCTGGGCATCAAGGCGTCGCCCGGAAAAACAGAAAATAAGGTCGAGGCGCGCGTATGAGTGAGTTCACGGCGGCAAGAATCAAGCGCTTGGAGTGGCTGAAGGCCGAAACCAAGAAGCGCATCCTCGTGCTTGACGGTTCCTGGGGCGTCATGTTCCAGGGCTACAATTTGCAGGAGCCGGATTTTCGCGGTAACCGCTTCGGCGGCCACGATCACGATCTGAAAGGCAATTTCGACATTCTGGCGCTGACCAAACCGGATGTCGTGCGCGATGTCGCGGATGCGTATCTTTCGGCCGGCGTCGACATCATCGAAACGAACACGTTCTCGTCCACCACCATCGCGCAAGCCGATTATGCGCTTGAGCCGTTGGTGACGGAAATGAACGAAGCCTCCGCACGGCTTGCACGCGAGATGTGCGATGCCCATTCGACCTCGGATCGCCCGCGCCTGGTGGCGGGCGTTCTAGGCCCGACCAACCGCACCGCATCGCTCTCGCCGGATGTGAACGATCCGGCGATGCGCAACGTCACCTTCGATCAATTGCGCGCGGCCTATCGCGAGCAGGCATCGGCGCTGATCCGCGGCGGCGCCGATCTGCTGATGATCGAAACCATTTTCGACACGCTGAACGCCAAGGCGGCGATCTTCGCGCTGGAAGAAACCTTCGAGGCGATGGGGGAGCGTCTTCCCGTCTGGATTTCCGGTACGATCACCGATCTCTCGGGGCGCACGCTGACGGGCCAAACCGTGGAAGCGTTTTGGCAGTCCGTCCGCCACGCCAATCCCTTCGCCA
>CAIYRG010000249.1 GCA_903928515.1 uncultured Alphaproteobacteria bacterium
AGGCGTGGAGGACGTGGCGACCTACTGCACCTCCAAGGTGCCGGAAGGCCCCTGGCTCTATCCGGAAGATCAGATCGCCGATCTGCCGTCACGAATGCTGGCGGCCGAGATCACACGCGAGAAGATCTATCTCCGCCTGCATGACGAGCTGCCCTATGCCTCCATGGTGTCTACCGAAGCCTGGAAAGATCAGAAGGATGGCTCGGTACGGATCGAGCAAAGCATCTTCGTGGAGCGCGAGAGCCAGAAGGGCATCGTGATCGGCAAGGGCGGGCAAACGATCAAAATCATCGGTGAAGCCGCGCGCACCGAGATGGAAACCTTGTTCGGCCGCAGGGTGCATCTCTTTCTTCACACGAAGGTTGCAGAAGCCTGGGGAGAAAAGCCCGCGTACTACAGCGAGTGGGGCTTGGAATTCCCGAAGGATCAATGAGTTACTGACTTATCCTCAGCCTGTGGAGAAGTTTGTTCGCAGGCTCGAAACAAGATTCAAAAATTTCGCTATCCTCTGCATCCGCAATGAGAAAATCGTGCCCGCATGGAATGGCAGGATGAAGGAATCGTGCTGTCGCTGCGGCGCCATGGGGAGAACGCCTCCATCCTCGAGGCGCTGACGCGCGACCATGGCCGGCATCTTGGCCTCGTACATGGCGGGGCTGTGTCGTCCAAAGCGCGCGCCATGCTGCAGCCGGGCAATCGTGTGAAGCTGTCTTGGCGGGCGCGGCTCTCCGAACATCTCGGGGCCTACACCGTGGAACTGGCGCTGGCGCGTGCGGCGGCGATGTTCGAAACCTCTGCCGCGTTGACCGGATTGAACGCCTTCACGGCCGTGGCCTCGGCGGTGCTCCCCGAACGCGAGCCGCATCTGGCGGCCTACGACGCGGGCGAAGCTGTGTTGGATGCGATCGCCGAACACGAACCGCAAGATTGGCTACCGTTATACGTGCGCTGGGAGGCAGGCTTGTTGGATGAACTCGGCTTTGGGCTCGATCTCAGTTCCTGCGCCGCCACGGGCGTCACCGAAAATCTCAATTATGTGTCGCCGCGCAGCGGGCGTGCGGTTTCGGAAGACGCGGCCGAGCCGTATCGCGACCGGCTGCTGAGGCTTCCCGCCTTCCTGCGAGGTGATGGAGATTCGGCACCTGACGATGTGGTTGCAGGATTGCAACTGACCGCCCACTTTTTGGACCATAGGGTGTTGGTGCCCCACGGAAAAACGCTGCCCGATGCAAGACGGCGCTTGCAGGATCTCGCTGGGCGGCTCAAAACGCCGGACAATAATCATTCTTAAAACGAGGCATCGGCCTACAAGGGCAAGAGCCTCAGGTAATTCCAGGGCGGGGGCGTATCATGACCAATGTGCTGCTGATTTTGAGCAAGGGTTTGGCGGACAAGGTTCGCAATCGCTATGCGGAAAAACTGCGCCAGGATTTTCCGCAGTTGAACATCACGCAGGTTGATACCGCCGCCGATGCGCTGCCGTTGATGCCCGAAACCGACATTCTCATGGCCTATGCGCCGCAGTGCAAAGGCTACGACCTGTTGAAGGACGCGCCGCGCGTGAAATGGATTCAATCCTTCACGACCGGCATGGACGGCGTGATCGATCAGCCCTCGCTCAGACCCGATGTCGCCGTCACCAGCATGAAGGGCATTCACGGCGCGCCGGTTTCGGAAGCCGCCATCATGGGCATGCTGACTTTGTCGCGTCACATCCCCGCGACTGTCAAATTTCAGGAACAACATTCCTGGCAGCGCGTGGTGCCGACGCTTTTGAACGGCAAGACCGTCGGCATTTTCGGCATCGGCGTGATCGGTGAAGCCCTGGCGCCGCGCTTGAAGGCGCTGGGCATGAAGGTGGTCGGCATCAGTTCGGCCAAGCGCCCCGTGGCGCATTTCGACGAGATGCGGACGCGCGACGATTTGGTGAATGCGGTGAAAGACCTCGATCATCTCGTGCTGCTGACACCCTACACCAAGGAAACGCACAACATCATCGATGCGAAGGTGCTGCAGGCGATGAAGCCGGGCAGCTACCTCATCAACGTGGCGCGTGGCGGCATCGTGGAAGAAGACGCGTTGGTGCACGCGCTGAAGAACGGCCCCATCGCCGGCGCGGCGTTGGACGTGTTCGCCATGGAGCCTTTGCCGGCAACGCATCCG
>CAIYRG010000250.1 GCA_903928515.1 uncultured Alphaproteobacteria bacterium
GATATGGCCGCAACGATTACCGCGATCCTAACCGATTCCGAGGCGCGCGATATGTCGGCCGTCAGTAGCCAAACCTTTGGTAAGCTGCGGGAGCCTATCATTCGCATGACAAATTGGATGCGCGCATTCGCGGCGACGTCGGCGTCGGGCAATTGGTTGATGACTTCGACGAGTGCCAACACGTCCTTGTCGCAGTCACCGGAGACCGCGACCTCTGTATTTAATTTTTGGCGACCCGGTTATGTGCCGCCAAACACGCTGCTGGGGGCTGCCAATCTATATGCGCCGGAATTTCAAGCCGTCGATGAAGTCTCTACGGCGGGCTATCTGAACACGTTGCAGAACACGATCAACACCGGCATCGGCACAGGAAACGACATCCAGGCCCCTTACACCACAGAGACCGGCATTTCCGATCCCAACGCTCTCATCGACCGCGTGAACAATCTTCTCCTTTACGGCCAGATGTCTGCTGGCCTGCGGCAAAGGATCAGTGACGCCGTGAATTCGGTAGCCGTCACCGGAACGCCAGCGCAGATCGCCACCGCCAATCTCAACCGGGTAAAATTGGCGATATTCCTCACAATGGCTTCTCCCGAATATCTGGCACAGCGGTAGGCATATCCCATGACACATAGCGTATCGCGACGCGCCTTCTTGGAACTCAGCGCCCTTATCGGAACCGTAGGGCGTGCTGGAGCCCCATTCGCGCTGCAATTGGCGGCAATGAATTCGGCGGCCGCGCAAAGCGTGTCCAGTTACAAGGCTCTGGTTGCGATATTTCTGTTCGGCGGCAACGACGCACACAACACCGTGCTCGCCACTGACACGGATACGTGGGCCCGTTATTTCGCGGCCCGAAATATTGGTTCAGATCCTATTGCTCTGATGCCTGTAGGCACACCACCGACGGCGATCGGGGCGGTCTCCCCCGTGACGGGCCGGACGGCCACGCTCGCCCGGCCCGAGGCTTGGGGCGGGGTTCTACCTATCAAGCCAAAGACGGCGCAACCAATCCCAGCGGGGACGAACGCAACCACACGCACCTTCGCGCTGCATCCGATGTTGGGACCCGTTCAGACTTTGTTTAACGCGGGTCGCTTGGCGATCGTGGCCAATGTGGGCACGCTCGTTCAGCCGACGACCAAGGCGCAATACGCGGCCAAGTCCGTTCCGCTTCCCGCCAATCTGTTTTCTCACAACGATCAGCAGTCGACGTGGCAGGCCGGTGCCGGCGAGGGCACGCGCGTAGGCTGGGGCGGCCGCATGGCCGATGTGATCCTCAGCACAAACGGGCAGAATTCGATATTTACTGGCGTATCTGTCGCGGGCAACGCTGTCTTTCTGGCGGGACAGAGCGCCATTCAATATCAAGTTTCTACGGGTACCAAACCGGCCAATGTCGTAACGGGAGCAACGAGCTCTTCCCTGTTCGGTTCATCGATCGCACCGGCCAGGTTGCAGTCGATAGTGCAGGATACGAGCGCCGCCAGCGATTTCGCCAACGATGTGTCTAGCGTCGTGATCCGTTCGATGAATTCCGCCACGGTGTTGAACAATGCATTCGGCTTAGCAGCAGCAACAGGAATTGCCGCACCGCCAAGCTTTACAAATCCCGTCACGGGATTGACAGAAACGAATACGCTGGCCGCCGAGCTGCAAACCGTCGCCAAGATGATTGCTGTGAGTTCTTCGCTCGGACTGCGTCGGCAAGTCTTCTTTGTCAGCCTCGGTGGCTTCGACACGCACGACATTGAAAACACCATACAACCGAACTTGTTGGCCAAAGTCGGACAGGCAATGTCCTATTTCGATGGTGCGTTATCCAATATTGGTGGCGTCGATATGCGGCCATCCGTGACGACATTCACCATGTCCGACTTTTCACGGACGTTCACCACCAACGGCGACGGGACTGACCACGCTTGGGGAAGCCACCATTTTGTCATGGGCGGCGCCGTCAATGGGGGTGACATTTATGGCGTATATCCCACGCTCGGTGTCGATGCGGGAACCTTCAACAATCCCAATATGTCCGGGAACGCACTGATCCCAACGATATCTGTCGATCAATATGGCGCGACATTAGGGACTTGGTTTGGCGTCGATGCCACAACCTTGGGTACGATTTTTCCCAATCTCGGCAATTATTCGCAGAAAACCCTCAGCTTCGTCTAGCTGCAGGTCAGACCGCCGCTGTCGCCCTAGCGCTTCTGTTGAACGCAATGGCCGCAACACTGCGTGCGCCCCCAATGCGCTCGAGTTGCACGATCACGTCGATCACCTCACGCGCATAGGCGATGATCTCCGCGCGCCCCAAACTGGTTCCCGCCTGCAGTGCCATGAACGCGATCTGTTCCAGCGCGCCGCGCGGGCTGTCAGCATGCACCGTGGTGATCGAGCCGGGATGACCCGTATTGATTGCGCGCAGGAAGGTGAACGCCTCGGCCCCGCGCACTTCGCCCACAAGCAAACGGTCGGGGCGCAGACGCAGCGAGGCCTGCAGCAATTCGTTGACGCCGACACGTGCTTCACCGAGTTCGCCCTTCACGGCTACGAGCCCGACCGCGTTGGGATGGGGGAGTTGAACCTCCGGCGCATCTTCTATGGCGATGATCCGCTCGTGTGACGGAATTTCTTTGAGCAGCGCATTGAGAAACGTGGTCTTGCCGCTGGCCGTCCCGCCGGACACCAGAATCGTCTTGCCGCTCTTCACGGCCTGTTTGAGGAATTCAAACACATCGCCGCGTTCGAGCATGGCGTCAAGCTGCGGATCGATCGGCGGTCCCATGCCGACATAGGCACTTCGCGTACTGCGGAATGCGCCTGATTTTTCGTAATGCGACAGCGTCAAATCCGCCACCACATGTTTGCGGATGGCCAAGGCGAGCCCGTCGCGCGTGGCGGGTGGCGCAACGACCTGAACCCGTTCGCCGGTGGGCAAGGTCGCCGCCAACAGCGGATGTTCGCGATTGACGCCTTGATGCGAGACCGCGGCAATCTGCTGGGCCAAACGCTGCAACGTGGACGCGCTCAAATCCGGCGCATCGACGCGGCGCATGGCGCCGCCGATCTCCTCGATCCAAACCTCGCCAGGCTTGTTGACGAGAATATCCGTGATCTGATCGTTCTCAAGCCAGGTCATTAACGGCGCGAGATAGGTGCGCAAATAAACTGTACTCGTCACTGACGCGCCTCAATCGTCGAAAAATCCAAATCGCGGGCGACGAATATCCGCAGCGGCGTTCCCGGCGGAACGTCAATGGTGGGTGGCCGGTTGACCTCCGTCTGCAACGCCACGCTGGCAGCGTTGGCCGCGCTCGTCGTGGAGTTGATGACGACCTGCGGATTTTTGCTGCTATTGCCGAGAAGATCGCCAGCAACGCCTAGAAGCGACATCAGCATCGCGCCTCCGAAACGCTGGAAGAAATGGCGGTCGACATCACCCGCAAGCCCGCCTCTGCCGACATCATCCGTGCCTTCGGATCCGACGTCGATGCTCGCGCCATCGGGTCGAATGAGCCGCGTCCATACGACGAACACCCGCGATTGTCCGAGCGCGAGGCCCGAACGATATTGGCCGATGACGTGACTGCCGCGCGGAATGAGAACTTTCTTGCCATCAAAGCTGCGCACGTCACGGCTGACAATCGCACGCGCCGCGCCCGCCACATCGGAATTTATTCCAGTCTCGAGCACGGCTGTGACGAGCGAGCCCTCCGCCACGGTGTTGCTGAGATCGGCGATCTTGGAGGCACGGGCCGCCCCATTGTTGCCCGCAACGCCCAGGCGTTCGGCGAAACGTTCATCCGGCGTCAGCGTATCGGCGGCGCGAGCGCCGGGCGGCGTCAGTGCTTGCGCGATGGGCGAGGTCGGCACGCCTCCCGAGACAGCGGCATTCGCAGCGTTCGGAACAGGCGTGTTGCCGCTCAAATCAACGATCAGAGACGGAGATTTCCATCGCGCCTCCTGCCCAACGTCGTGGATCACTGGCACAGGCGCGGGCTGGGGCGAGGGCGTTGGTGGCGCGATGATGGGCGGCGCAACCGGCGCGGGAGAAGGCGCTTGCACCACGATCGTAGCCGGCTTCGGTGGCGGCGGCGCGACCACAACTTGGCGCGGCCGGTTCGCATTCAAGTACGCGAAAACAATACCGCCCAGGATGACGCTCACAAAGACGATGATCGGCACCGTGTAGCGGTCCGGCGGTCGTGCCACCAGCGGGCGCGCCTGCGCCGAGGCGTTGTCGAGCAACCCGGTAGGACCGCTCTGGTTCTTGTCGAAAGGTGGACGCGAATCGCCGGTCGTCATGGCTTACCCTCGACAAGGCGGCTCAGAAAGCTCGGTGCCGCCGCCGCCGCTTCCGGCGATTTGTAGGCGTTGTTCTTCACGATCATCTGATCGGCGCCGAGCTTCAGCGTGAAGGCGGGCGCCAACGCCTCCACGACGAAGTAGCGCCCGCGAACCTGGAAATTGATCAGGCTGTCATGGCCATCCGAATCACGGGTGAAGATCGCGGGCGTTTCCATCTGTTCTGGAAATTGGAAATACGTCATTTGTCCGTCGTCGAAGATTTCCATCGGCGCAATGCGTTTGGAGCCGGATTTCTCATAGGCGAAATTTAACTGATCAATCGAAGGGGCTGGAGGCGGCTCAGGTGGCGTCACCACCTCGATCGGATGCGCTTCCTCGGGATAGCTGAATCGCACATCGAAGATGATCGTCGGGTCCTGCGGTCCCTTGGCCTCCGCGGTCGTCAGCTCGAAGGCATAACGGCGCTGCGTGGTCACTACCGTCATGTTCGTAGTCGCGTTGCGTTCCATCGGCTTAAGGAAGAGCAGCGTCGCCTTGCGGTTCGGAGTGACTTGCCAGACGGTGCTGTCGCCTATGGAGACATTCTCGATCCTCTCATTGGGATCGAACTCGACCATCATCTGATAGCCAAGGTGTCCGCGCAGCGACACGACGTCGTTGGGATCATAGGTCACCGTCCGGATGCGCGGATCGGTCGGGCCGGGTTTGGGAACGACGCCGGCATGCGCACCCACCACGAACGTGGCCGACACGGCCGCGCACAGCAAAAGGCTGAATATTCCCCTCGTCATAACGCACCTTCCCTTCGCCTCTTGCCTGGAGGCACTTTTGTTTTCATGGCACGCACATGGTTTACATCCGCCGGTCGCGATGCTCCGTCGGCATAGGCCGCGGGCGGAATATTTCGCCAAGATGCGGCCCCGAAATTCCCGGCTCCGTTACGGCTTCCGCCAATTGGTGGATGCGCCGCTCCGGCGGCGGCTCGGCCGCGCGTGAGGCGTATCCTGCAATAGCCAATGATAGCGCCTCGCGTTCCGCGGCAGCCGCTTCCGATTTCGGCGCCGCGACGGCTCGCGCATAGGCGGTGGCCGTGTTGTCAGCCGTACGCGTCGAATCTCTGCGGAAACCTCCGGCAATCCCGAAGGCGAGTCGAAGGCTTTGCAGCATCACGATCACGAACACCGACACGATAATGGCGATCGTCACCACCGCGCCCATGTCGAAGCGATTTTGCGCTGCCAGCTTCGTCACCTGGTCGAGGAAGGGATTGAGCAGCAACAGCATCGCCGCCGACAGCACCGCCGCTGCGAGCGGTGTCAAGGCAAAGCCGACCGTGGTCCGCAACCAACCGTCGAAGAAACCGCGTGTTGCGTCGAACAGGAACAGGCCGATGAACACTGGTCCGAGCGCCAGCAGAAATCCGAGCACGATTTTGGCCGAGAGGATC
Organism: uncultured Alphaproteobacteria bacterium; assembly: GCA_903928515.1. Classification (GTDB taxonomy): domain Bacteria; phylum Pseudomonadota; class Alphaproteobacteria; order Micropepsales; family Micropepsaceae; genus CAIYRG01. The sequence goes on from CAIYRG010000250.1 coordinate 5,762, forward strand.
AAGCCAATGCTCGCCAGCAGCATAGCCACTGCCGAAAACCAAAGCAGGCCGGAGCCGAGTGCGGGCCCGCCCTGCAGGATGTTCACATTGCCGCCCGCCTGCCGCCCATATACGGCAGCCGCATCGGTTAGCGCGTAGAAGGATTTTTCCAGCGCGCCATATACATCGGCACTCATGCTGCCACCCAGGCGGCTCGCTTGCGACAGCATCACCGCGCCGATCTGCTCGGGTCCGTGAAACAGAAATTGATAGACCAGCATCTGGTAGGCCGCCCAACTCGTGAGGAAGGCGAAGATGATTCCCACCTTGAGGCTGGTCACCGGCAAATCGGTGAGGCGCAAGCCGCCCCGGCCGATCAGAAGCTGATAGCCCATCGCGGCGATGTAGACCGTGAGCAGAACGGTGAAGGCCGCCGCGAAGGTCGTGCCTGGACCGACCAGATCGCGATAAGTCCCTTGCGCGAAATCCTCGATATAGCAATCGACGGTCGCGATCAGGCCGGTCACGATTCCGGCGCCGGGGGGAGAAGCGCAGGAGATCATCACTATCGCGCCCTCGCCATCAATTCCGGCAGCCAGTCTTCCGGTGTTCTGGAAAGATCGGCCCGCAATTCGTCCATGATGCGGACCGTCTTTTCCCGGCCCGAAAGAACGGCGAGCAAATCGTTCATGCCGTTCAGATTGAGCCGCGCGACGACGCTGTCCGCGCCGTGTTTGATCAGGAAGCAGCGCGACGTGTCGGGCAGAGTGCGGATCAAATCCAGCTCTTGGCGCGTCAGGCCGAAGCCCCGGCAATAATCGCTTTCCTGGGCCTTGGGATTGGGCAGAAAAATCTGCGTTGCCGATTGTTCGATAATCGCGCTGGCGATCTTGCTGGAGAGCGCATCGCCGGCGCTTTGCGTGGAGAAGCCGACGATGCCGTTGCGCTTTCGGATCGTCTTTTCCCAATCGCGGATGCGTGCCACGAAAACGTCGTCGTCCAATGCCTTCCAGCCTTCGTCGATCACGATGATGGTGGCGGTTCCGTCAAGACGCTCTTCCACGCGATGGAACAGATACATCATGGCCGGCGTGCGCAGCGTCGGATCGTCGAGGATCTGGGTCATGTCGAAGCCGATCGTCTGCGCCGAGAGATCGAGGCGGTCTTCTTCATTGTCGAACAACCAGGCGCGATCGCCTTCGCCGACCCAGGGCGCCAGCCGCGACGCGAGATCGCCCGCTTGCGGCCGTCTTGCGCCGACGAACAGCTCGCTGAAAAAGCGTAAGCGCCGGTAGGCCGGTTCCTGGTCGTAGTTGGCGGCCACCGCTTCGGTGATGCGTGCTACATCATCGGAGGTGAGGATGGCCCCGCCGCCCGTCAGCATCTGAGCCAGCCATTGCTGCAGGAACCGCCGGTTGGTCGGCGTATCGGGCAATTGCAGCGGATTGAATCCCGTCCGGACGCCGGGACGCAGCACATCGTAATGTCCGCCGAGCGCGCGAATGAAAATCTCAGTGCCGCGATCCTTATCGAAGAAGACAATGCGCGGATCGAACTTCTTGGCTTGCGCCAGCAGGAAATTCACCACCACTGTTTTGCCCGAACCGGAAGGCCCGATGACGAGGAAGTTTCCGAGATCGCCCTTGTGGAAATTGAAGAAATAGGGCGATGCCGCGGTCGTCTCCAACACGGTGACGGCAGGCCCCCAAAGATTGTCGTCCGCCTTGCCTATGGCCTGATTGTGGCAACTGGCGAGGCCCGCGAAATTGCTCGATGAGATCAGTGCCTTGCGGCCAATGAAGGGAAAATTTCCGGGGAACTGCGCCCAGAAGGCCGGCTCCATGGCCACGTCTTCGCGGACCGAAATTGCGCCGATTTCGGTGAAGGCATTCTGAACATCGGCGACCGCTTCGTTCAGGGCCTCCAAATCTGTGGCCTTCACCATTACCGAAAGATGGTGCTCGCCGAAGGCCGCGCGTCCCGAAGCGACATTGTCTTTGGCCGCAATCAAATCGCGGCGGAGAGACAGCGCATCGTCATCGGACGCGCGCATCCGGCGCAGCGACAGGTTCATACGGTTTAGCGTTGCCTGCCGTTCGACGAAGGCGAAGCTTTCGCTCAGCACCATTTCGTGCGGTAGGCGGAACAGCGGATCAAGCTGGCCGGCATTGGTTTGAGGCGGATATTCCTTCACCGACACCATCGCTGCGAACGACCGTGCCATCTGACCGGCCGCCGACAATTCCAGCGCATCGAGGCCGAAGCTCACCCGCCGGTAGGGTAGGGCTCTGCCCAGGTCGCCAGAGGGCGGCGCTATGGGCCGAAACTCGCCATTGTACAAACAGGACAGAAACTCGAGCGGTTCGGAGCGCTTCCCGTAAGGCGAATCGTAGAACGCGAGCTGCCGCGCACCATAGGGCTGAAGCGCAGCGAGAAATGCTTCGGCAGCCGCATCGATTTCGCGAAGCTCGCGGACGATGCCTGCGGTGTCGTCCCGCTGAACGGAGCGGAATGCGGAATCCAGCCAACCCACGCGACCCGACAGCGGGCGGCGAACGATCGTGAGGAACAGATCGTTGACGTACAATCTCTTGGCGGAGAGATTTTCGCGCCATTGCTCGTCGACGGAGCGCGCAAACGCGTTGTCGAATCGACCGCGCAAGCTCGGCGCGGTCTGCCGGCGAACGACATGATGGTAGACGGCGAAATGCGGGCTCGCGACTGAGCGCAACAACGTTTCGCGCACGGATTTCCGATAATTGAGCTCTTCGGTATCCGCGGTCTCGAACGGCAGCCCCGACAGATAGATAAAGCGCAGCAGAAGCCCGTCGCGCGTCAGGATCGTCTTCTCATCGAGATGGCGGCCATAGGGCAGCATATCGCCGGCCAGATGCTCGCGCTTGGCGAGATGAAATCCCCGCTGACGTCTCCAATCGGAAAAATATTTGCCGCTCATGGCATGTACGAATTGCAATGCCAGAAGCCGTAATTCTTGACGCGCGGACAATTGCGGGCGCGCACGATCCAGAGGTCGAGGAATCGCGGCTCGCGCATGCACAGCACATAACCTGCCGCGTGAAGAAGAAAGGCCGCGGGAATCGTCCAGAAGGATTTGGTGATGAGAAACAAATCCGTGGTGACGACCAGATTAAGAACGAAGAAACTGTAGGAAACTCCCGCGAACATTTGCGGCCGCGTCAAGCCTATGAAAACCGGATCGCGCTCGAGCAGAGCCATGGATCATTCCGCCAATTTCGCTGCGGCCTGAATGCCCGCGACGATCGCTGCCGAGCCGAAGATGATGAAGCAGCCGACGATGACCGTGACGCCGTGCCGCCAGTTGACGCGACCCGTTAGCATCAGGAAGCCGACGATTGCCACGGCGATGACCGCGGCTGCGGTGGCGACGTTGCCGAGCAGCGTTCCTTGAATCCAGTAGAGAGCACCGAGAATGGGACCCGACCCCTGCGGATTGGCGTAAACCGTTTGCGCCAATGCCGGAGACGAAATCGCAAGCGCGGCGGCGATCGTATAAAAACTTAGGGTCTTCACTTCTGCATCTCCGCCTTGGTCGTTACGCTATCGGCCAGAATATCCATAACGCGCGCCACATAGGTGCGCGTTTCCGCATAGGGCGGCACGCCGCCGAACTTTTGTACCGCTGCCGGACCCGCATTGTAAGCCGCCAGCGTCAGCGAGAGATCGCCGTGGAACGCCGTCAGCATTTGGCTGAGATATTTCGCGCCGCCCGTAATGTTCTGACCAACATCGTTGGGATCGACATTGAGAGACGCTGCGGTCGCGGGCATCAATTGCATCACGCCCAGGGCGCCTTTGGGCGATCGGGCGGATTGCTGAAAATGGGATTCCACTGAGGCTACGGCTTGCAGCAAGCTAGGGCTGATGGCCGATTGCGCCGCAGCCGATGCGAATGTTCCGGCAAGCTCGCGCGCATTTGCCGCCGTTTGCCGCGCGGGCTTCGAAGTTGCGGGAATGGGTGTGACGGAATCGGCGCGGATGAGCGCGGGTCCCTCGTAGACGACAACAGCGCCTTCGGGGGAGATTTCCAAAACCGACGCGTGAGCGTTTCTCGCGGGCGCGTTAAGCGCAAGAACCGCCAAGCAGATGCATTGAACCTGCGCGTAAAATTGGGCTTTGCCCATTTCCTACCCCACGTGGGGCAGTTTATCGGGGAGGGTGGGTGGCGTCGAGGTCAGGTCCCATTATTCGGCGAATAGTGGTATCGGTCCGATTACCTATGACTATGAAGGTTTGGTTAGTCGTTTCCGACCGATTTTGGGAAAAAGAGGCATATTCTGGAACTTTTCGGCCCAATGCAGGGAATGCGCCGTTGTGCGGCCGAGTCGGTGTCCTTACGCGGTTGGTTCATTCTTGTGCCCGGCGGGACGGACGAGGAAAGTGCCCAACCGACCCACGTCGAGTTAAGCCCATAGTGTGATGGAGCCGATTTGAACGCCATCGTTGCAGTCTGAGATCGTGCGTAGGGAGATGCTCCCTGTGGGCCTGCGATTCTCTCGTGCTCAATGGCCCGACGCACTTGTCGGCCGAATGCTACGCGAGGATAGGCTTCCCTCCAGCTGAGCATAGTTCGAGCCGGACTGGATGACGCGCCAGTTTTTCTTAGTGAGCGAAGCGAACTTAGAAAAACTGAGCGCCACGGAGCATCGCGTAGCGATGCGAGTGGGCGCCATCCTTTCCCTCCCGATCTTTCGCCGGCGAGAGCGAAACGGCTCAACCGGCCTTGTCGCCGTTAGCGATGAGTTGGACGGCGACTCCATCAGGGTCAAGGACATGCAAGCCAGCGTCGATCGCATTTAGCGGAGAGGCGCCACTGGCCTTCAGGCTTGCGATTACTTGATCCATGTCGAACCGATTAAGCCCCATCGCGAAATGGTCGATGCCTGTCGTTGAGCCTTGCTTGATCGAGATATGCTGGGTGTTGCCTACCGCGAATTCTGCTCCATTCGGCACGACTTTTGCGGATTGTTTCAGGCCAAAGACGCGTTTGTAAAACTCCACTGTGCGCGAAAGATCGCTGCAAGTGATGGATACGTGATTGATGCTGTTGCATTCAAAGTCCACGGGAGCGGCGATGGCGCTCGTGCCTGTCACACTTAAGGCGGCAATGCCCCCCACCAATTCCCGTCTCGAGAGCGCGCCTGTTTCATAGCGGTTGAGCAAGTCACTGATAATCCGTTCCAACGTCGCCTCCGTGCTTAAGTTCTTATGTGAACGAGAACGAAACCTGCGTCTTAGCTGAGCGGTCCGGTGCGCCACTCGCTTCTCTTATGAGCGAAGCGAAGTAGAGAAGCTGTGCCACCGAGGCGCGCGGCGCCGAGTGGGCTCCATCCGATCAGGTGAAACGAACTTAGAGAAACGGCGCAGCGCTGCGAGTGAGTGCACTCTGTTGGAAATGGTTCGCGCAACCGCGCGCGGTAAAGAGATGGGTGGCGCATCCGCAATGCGCGTTTCGCCGAACAGATCATTGGGCGCCCAGCTCACCTGCTCGGGGGCGATGTTTTCGGCCACCAGAAATCGCAGGGCGTGGCGGAAGCCTTGCAAATCCGCACCGGATTGCAGGGCGACATGAGTTTGGGCGATGTGCTGCATCATACAAACAGCGCCAATTGCTGCGGTTTCGGCTTCAGTCTTTCGCGCAGATTGCCTGCGTCCAAAATATTCGCGGGGTGATGATCGGCCGCAATGAGAAACGCGCGCACACGTTTCACACCACTTGAGAGCCGCGCAATATCCCCCAGCCGCAATCGCGCGTAACGCCGTGCCTGTAAAATTCTGTCGACGGCGCGCACGCCCAAGCCCGGCACACGCAGCAGCATCTCACGACTGGCAGTGTTCACATCCACGGGAAAATCGCCGCGATGCTTCAGCGCCCAGGCAAGCTTGGGGTCCATTTCCAAATCCAGCATGCCATTCGCGCCGCCGGCTGCGATCTCCATCACGCTGAAGCCGTAATAGCGCAGCAGCCAATCGGCCTGATACAGGCGGTTCTCGCGCACCAGCGGTGGCGGCTTCGCCGGCAACATGATGCTGGAATCGGGAATGGGACTGAAGGCCGAATAATAGACGCGGCGCAGCGCATAGCGCGTGTAAAGCGTGGAGCTCGTGTTCAGCACAGTTTCATCGTTTGTGTCATCCGCCCCCACGATCATCTGCGTGCTCTGCCCTGCAGGCGAGAATCGCCGCTTCTCTTCTTTCGCTTCCACGATGCGTTCGCGCATCTGGCCCATCGCGGAGTGAATCGTGGCCACGCGCTTTTCCGGCGCCAGCCGTTTCAAACTCACCTCCGACGGCAATTCGACATTGATCGACAAGCGATCCGCGAACAGGCCTGCCTGTTCGATCAAAGATGGATCGGCATCGGGAATGGTCTTGAGATGGATGTACCCGGCGAAGTGATGATCTTCGCGCAGCGAACGCGCCACGCGCACCATCTGGTCCATCGTGTCGTCTGACGAGCGCACGATCCCGGAAGACAGAAACAGGCCTTCGATGTAATTGCGCTTATAGAATGCCAGTGTGAGGCGGACGACTTCCTCCACCGTGAACCGCGCCCGCTTCACGTTCGATGAGCGCCGGTTGATGCAATAGGCGCAATCGTAAAGGCAGTAATTGGTCAGCAGGATTTTCAGCAGCGAGATGCAGCGGCCATCGGGCGTGTAGGAATGGCAAATCCCCGTTCCCGTTGTTGAGCCGATGCCGTCCGCGCCCGCTTTCCGGCCCTTGCCGCCCGATGAAGAGCACGAGGCATCGTATTTCGCCGCGTCCGCCAGAATCGCGAGCTTCTTGCCAAGGGCTTCATCCATTTGTTCATGGTATGTTCTTAAATCCAGCCGAGCAAGGATCTGATGCGGGGTCTGACACATGTCTTGAACATGAACCAAACATGTCACACACGAAGATTAAATCGTGTCACGCAGGCCTTTACAGCGGCGACTTTTTCGTCCGAAATTTTCGTATAACATACTGTAATATATAACATTTGTCTGACGGGATGGTTCTCGCGCCTGCGCACGTACTTTTGCTTGCAGCTTTGTGTCCCAAAAGTCATCTTGTCCCAAAGTGTGTCATAGGTTGGCCCGCTGACCGGGAACCCGGTAAGGCCAAATCCGACATACGCGTAAGGGCCCGCAAGGTCCGTTTGGGGAGAGAAAGATGAAGTTTACGTCCAATTTTCGTCATGCCTTGTTGGGTTCCACGGGTATCGCACTGACACTCGGCTTGCCGGGCGTCGCGTTCGCACAGGATGCGCTCGAAACCATCATCGTGACCGCTGAAAAGCAGTCCACCGATATTCAGAAGACGTCGCTGTCGATCACGGCGATTCAGCCTGACAACGTCACGGCCGCCGGTCAGACGCGCCTTGAAGACATTCTGCAGAACGTGCCTGCGATCATGGTGTATCGCGGCGCGACGAATAACGGCGCCTACTTCGTGCGCGGTATCGGCACCACGTTCGGCGCGAACTCGACGCCGGAACTGGTCGATGGCATCGCCGTCAACTGGTACGCCGCGGAAGCCGCATCGGCTTCCGATGCATCGCGCGTGGAAATTCTGCGCGGTCCGCAAGGCACGTTGTATGGCCGCGGCGCGTTCGCCGGCGTCATCAACGTCAGCACCAACGATCCGAGCGACAAATACGAAGGCAAGATCTTCGTCGAAGGCGGTTCGTACAACGAAGTGAAGTCGCAAGCCGTCATCAACATTCCGCTGTCGGATGACATGGCGATCCGCGTCGCGGCGTTCAGCACGCAGCAGACCGGCTACATGCATCCCGATGGCCGCGCCGGCACCGACGTGCAGGGCTTCCGCGCGAAAATTCAGTACAAGCCCAGCGAAGACTTCAAAATCCAAATCGTTGGCGACTTTATCAACAGCATCCAGTCGGGCAGCGCCGATACCGTTCCGCAGCACGTGGCGATCGCGAACTTCGCATCGCCGGCCTATGGCGGGTTCAATCCTTGCGGCGGCAACCCGGTTCCGAACCGTTATGACCCGTGGCACTCGTTCGCCAAATATTACGGCGCCTTCTCTTGTACGGTTCCGGCGCAAGTTCCGGTCAACCCCAATCCCGTCACCGGCGTGTGCCAGAGCGTGTCGCGTCAGGACAACGCGGTCTCCGATATCGGCACCAACATCAATTACGATTTCGGTTGGTCGGCGTTGTCCATCCTCGCCAACATGGACCAGCAGAAATACCCGCTGGGTCAGGAACAATCGAACCCGTTCTTGGGTACGGTTCCGGGCCAGGACAACTACACGAACATCTTCTACCACTCCGTCGAAGCGCGCTTGTCCTCTGAAGCCGGCGACACCTACAAGTGGTTGGCTGGCTTCTATTGGGACGGCAACTCGTACAGCGCGCATAGCTGGAACCGTGCTACCCAGATCACCGCAGCCCAGCCGCTCGGCCTCGACCGCCTGACCTTCCAGCACATCGGAACAAAGTCTGCGTTTGGCCAAGTGACCGTTCCTGTGGTGAGCAGCTTCCGGCTTATCGGCGGCTTGCGCTACTCGATGGATGACGGCTCTCAGCAGCTTTACAGCTGGAACGTCGCCAAGAAGGTGCCCGCGACCACGAAGTCCAACGTCGAGTATTCGGCGCACAAGATCATCTACAAGGCCGGTGCGGAATACGACATCGCCGACGCGCACATGCTCTATGCCAACGTCTCGACGGGCTATCGCCCGCAAGTGTTTGGCACGGACGCATTCTGCGTGGGTAAGACGAGCCATCACTTCTACGCCCCGGCTGACGGCTCGGGTGTGGTGGTTGCCCGCCCGACCGGCGGTTGCTCGACGGCAGGTGCTGGCGCGACTGCGCTCGGCGGCCTCGCTGACGAAGGTGTCACCACCACGGCAGTGAGCACCGTCGCGCCTTCGGACACGATCACGAACTATGAAGCCGGTTCGAAGAACCGCTTCTTGGATAA
>CAIYRG010000251.1 GCA_903928515.1 uncultured Alphaproteobacteria bacterium
CGCAGCACTCCCCCACAAGTGGTACGACACGCCCAACGTGCATCTCTGCACGATGCACGACTTCGTTGCCCTGTGCGAAGAACTTAACGTCACGATCGAGCGCTGCTTTACCGTCAGCGCGGCCGGCGGCGTGCGCGAAATTTCGCCGCGCAGCCCGACCGCGAACCTGTTCGGTGTCGAAGCCGTTTTTCTGCTGCGCGGACGCTAAATCCCGATTAGCTAGATGGAGCGATTAACGCCCCGTCCACTCGCTGACGTGATCGGCGCGGTTGGGACGCGGGACTACCGGCATCTTCATCTTGTCGGTGCCGATGAAGATAAGAGCAACCAAACGATCCGGCGCCTTGAAGCCGAGTGCTTCATTGACAAACGGATCATAGGCGCCGCCGCCGGTGACCCACTTGGCGCTGTAGCCCATCGCATGAATCGCATTCAGGATGTTCATCGACGAAGCACCGACCGAGAGGATCTGCTCGATCTCGGGAATCGGGCAATCGGTCTTAATCTTCGCACCGACAGCAATGACCATCGGGATGTCAGCAACCTTGGCGCGCGTGCGCTGCGCCATCTCTTCGGTCGTGCCAGGCTCGCGGCGCTTCAGTGCCTCAGCGAGCAGATCGGCATAGGCTTTCACAGCTTCGCCGCGGATGGTGATAAAGCGCGCCGGGCGGACGCGGCCATGATCGGGCGCACGCAAGGCGATATCGTAAATCTTGTCGAGTTCGGCATCGCTCGGCGCCGGCCCAACCAACGGGCCAGCCGACTGGCGCGTCATCAGGGTTTCGAGGGTTTCAGCGCTCGTGCGCTTCTCGGCGGTCGGACGGGCGGTTGCCATCATGTCGGTCATGGAGCGGTTCCTCGATCTTTGAAATGTGTCTGTTCGGTCTCGCCTATTAAACAGGATAGCCATGGTCTCCCGCAAGGTGGCGGAAAGCACCATTTTTTGGGCTTATCGACCACCCAAGATGCGCTTGTTACCAGCGCCACCGGCGGCGATATAAAGCGGCCGCTTGACCCGTTCGCCCTTAATCGGTGCAGCGGCATAGATTTGCTTTGTCGCCTCGATCATTACGACACCGCCGATGGCAGGAAACCAGCGATCACCGAGACGCTCCCAGGCCGGCGCCATAGCGACATTCAACCGGCGGAAGATCGGCGGCAGGAACAGGGCGCTAGTCGTCGCAAGCGGCGTGAACAGGTTGTCTCGCAATACCCGCGAGAGTTGAGTCGCCGTATAAGGTTGACCGTAGCCGAACGGCGTCGCCTCTATTCGCGCCCATACTCCACGCCGGTTCGGCACTATGACCAGTAGACGGCCACCGTCCGCGAGCAGTCGCCACGTCTCGCGCAACAGGGAACGCAGCGATTCGGTCCGCTCCAATGCATGCACCAACAGCACGCGATCGAACGAGACATCGGGCAGCGGCAATTCCGCTTCATAAGCCAGCACAGATAGATTGGCGCTGCCGAGCGGCCAGCGTAGAACGCCCTGCCCCGCCGGCATCACCGCAACAACACGTTCGGCCTCATCCTGAAACAGGCGCAGGTAAGGCGTCGCATAGCCGATCCCGGCGATGCGTTCACCAGTGACATCGGGCCAAATCGCACGCAGGCGCGTGCGCAAAAGACGGCCCGCCATCTGCCCAAGCGAGGTGGCGTAAAAATCGCGGATATCAACGACATCGTTGGCCATTTCCCAAACCTAGCACAAGTGTGCCGGTCCTGTGCTTAGAGTGCATGAATCTGTTATGAATCTGCCTATGGCAAAGCTCACAATCCATCGCATTCCAGCACGTAAGGACAACTACCTCTGGCTCGCGGTCGAACCGGAAAAGAACGCCGTCGCCGTGGTTGATCCCTCCGATGCTGCGCCAGTCCGCGCCAAGCTCAAGGAGCTTGGGCTGCGTCTCACCCACATCCTCAATACCCATCATCACAACGATCACACCGGGGGCAACCTCGAGCTGAAGGCAGAGTTTGGATTGACGATCATCGGCCCACGTGCCGACGCCGAGCGCATTCCCGGCATCGATGTCGCCGTCGGTGATGGCGAGCACGTCATGTTGGGCAACGCGGAGGCCCAGGTGTTCGATGTACCCGGCCACACCCGAGGCCATATCGCCTACTGGTTCGCCGAGTCCGATGCGCTGTTCTGCGGCGATACGCTATTCGCGATGGGCTGCGGCAGATTGTTTGAAGGCACACCCGAACAGATGTGGAATTCGCTGTCGAAATTCCGCCCGCTACCCGATTCGACCAAAGTCTATTGCGCCCATGAGTACACGCTTTCAAATGCGCGTTTCGCGCTGACGGTCGACGGCAATAATCCGTTACTCATAGAGCGCGCTGCACACATCGCCAAAATGCGTGAGGCCGGACAGGCGACAGTGCCGTCGACGCTGGCCGAGGAACGCGCCACTAACCCATTCCTGCGCGCCGATCGGCCCGAGCTCGCCGCTGCGGTCAATCTCTCCGGAGAACAGCCAGCTCAGGTGTTCGGCGCGATCCGCGCCGCCAAGGATTCTTTTTCGTAATATAAAATCACGCCATAAGCCTACAAAAGGGAGAGCACCGTGAAGCTGTACAACACGCCAACGTCGCCGTTTGGCC
>CAIYRG010000252.1 GCA_903928515.1 uncultured Alphaproteobacteria bacterium
CGCTTACGAGCAGGCCGATCCCGAGAACAAGAAGAAGATTGCCGAATGGCAGGCGATGGGCGTGCGCTCCATCACGGGTGGCGATTTGGCGATGGATGCGACGGATGGCGCAAGACCGGCAGCGATCTTTCTGCCTGCAGGTGCGCGCGGTCCGGCGTTTCTGACACGCGCGAATTTCGACGTGATCCTGAAATACAACAACGCCACATCCTACGCGCTGGCCGTGAGCCTGTTGTCGGATCGCTTGCGCGGTGCTGACGGCGTGATCGGCACCTGGCCGCGCGACGAACGCCCCTTAAGCACCTCCGATGTGATGAATTTACAGGAAGCGCTCAACGCGCTCGGCTTCAACACGGCCGGCGTGGATGGCATGCTGGGCCCACGCACACGCGCCGCCGTAAGGGCGTTCCAGAAAATGCACGGGATGCCGGCCGATGGCTTCGCCACGCATTCGCTGCTGGATCTGGTGAATTCCACGCGCACCGAGAAGGGCGCTTAAAATTACGATTTCGGCTTCTTGAACTTCACTTTCGATGTCGCGCTGTTGCCGTCGGCATCGATCACCGTGATGCGCGCGAAGCCTTCGCCATCAGGCGTAAACTGCGTATCGGCATAGCGGTCGAACGAGCCCAGTAGCGAACCATTGACCATCCAGGTGAACGGCGAGCGCCCGCCATTGGCTTTCAACGCGATGTTGTGAACGCTGTCTTTCGGCGAGGCCATGCTCACCACCGCGCCATCGGGCGGAAACGCGATGGCCGGGGGCCGCACCGGCTGTGGGGAGGCGGCGTTCGCGGCTTCACGTGTGAAGTGGCGCAGCGACATGGGCAAGGCATCCGCGTTGTTCGCCAGGATGGCATCGCGCGGGGCAGGCGCCGCGACGCGTTTGTCCGGCGGCAGCAGATCGAACATCTTCAACAGAATCGGAGCGGCGTCGTTGCGGCCCAAACGGTCGGCGCGCGGCGCACCATCGGCGCGGCCGACCCAGACCCCCACCGTGTAATCGTTGGAGAAGCCCATCGCCCAGGCGTCGCGATAACCATAGGCCGTGCCGGTTTTGAAACCGATCTCACGCGGGCGCTTCAAGCCTTGGCCCATCGCCCAGCCATCGGGCAGTGCCGCGCCCACCAAAATATCGTGCAGATAGAAATCCGCGGCAGGGCCGAACAGACGGACACTTTTGCCTTCCGGTGCGCCTTTCACGAAGCGCAGTGGTTTGGCTTCGCCGCCTTCCGCCAAACCCGCATAGAGCATCGCCATATCCGACAAGCGAATACCAAGGCCGCCCAGCGCCACAGGCAAGCTCGCCACCGTGTCCTTCGTCGGGAACGCGATGCGCGCGCCGGCATTCTCCAGCGCCATGGTGAAACGCACAGGGCCCACGCGCTCCAGCACCATCACGGCCGGCACGTTCAATGACATACGCAGCGCGTCCTTCGCGCTCACCTGGCCGAAGAAATCGCCGTCGAAATTCTTCGGCGCATAGTCGCCAAACATGGTCGGGGCATCTTCCATGATGGTGGCGGGATGCAGCGCGAGATCGTCGAACGCCATGCCGTAGATGAACGGCTTCAACGCCGAGCCGGGCGAGCGATACGCATTCGCCAGATCGACATGGCCTGCAACGCCCCAATAATCACCGCCGCCGATATAGGCGAGCACATCGCGCGTCTGGTTGTTCACCGCGACAATGGCGAGGTTCGCACCATCGCCTTGGGTGAGCATTTCGCGCAGCGCTAAACTTTGCGCGGCTTTTTGCAAGCTCCCGTCGAGTGCGGTGTCAATGCGCGGCGCTTGCGGATTGAGTTTGTGCAGATCGTCGGCCAGATGCGGCGCATCGAGCGGCACCGGCAAGCGCAAGGCGGGAATCGGCGTGCGGCGCGCTTCCGCCGCTTCATCGGCGGGCAATGCCGCACGCTCAGCCAAACGCGCCAAAACTTTATCGCGCGCCGTTGCCGCCATTTTCGGATTGCGATCAGGGCGCGCACGTTCCGGGGATTGCGGCAGAGCCACCAGCAATGCCGCCTCGCCCAGTGTCAGCGTATTCGGCTCCTTGCCAAAATACGCATAAGACGCCGCGCGCACGCCTTCGATGTTGCCGCCAAAGGGCGCGAGCGTGAGGTACATCCCAAGGATTTCGGATTTGGAATAACGCAACTCCAACTGCATCGCGCGCGCGGCCTGTTCGATCTTGGTGGCAAGCCCACGCTTGTGGCGCGGGCCGATGAGACGGGCCACCTGCATGGTGATGGTGGACGCACCCGAGATCACGCGACCATCGCGCACCCACTGGCCGGAGGCACGCGCCACCGCCAGCGGGTCGATGCCCCAATGATCTTCGAAGCGCTGATCCTCATAGGTTTTCAGGATGGCGAGATAGCGCGGGCTGACATCCTCGGCTGACGTGCTCAGACGCCATGCGCCGTCGGCCGTGAGGAATGGCCGCAGCAAATGCCCGTCACGGTCGCGGATTTCCGCCGAGACGTTCAACGCGCGGCTGACATCCGGCGGATTGGCATGATCGGCCGCGCACAGAGCGGCAGCAATGCCGAGAACAGAAAAGACAGAGCCAACAAAACAACGCTTGAGAACCCCCACCCGGCTCGCAAACGCTCGCCGACCTCCCCACAAGGGGGAGGTTAAGGCTGGCTCTAATCCCCCTCCCACCTGTGGGGAGGGGTTAGGGGTGGGGGTGGATGGTTCCGTCACGTTCGCAGCAATCGTTCTTTATCGCGCTCGATCTATTCCCCCGAACTCACCGTCAACGTGCCCATCGCGGTGCGCGCCTTGATGTCGGGCGCGTACATATCTTCCAGATCGGCGGCGGGCATGGCGAACTTGCCCGCCGTGACGGCGCGCACCACGTAGGCCAAATGGAATTGCGGCTGCGGCTCAGGCCCCTTCTGCTGCGCGTTGTTTAAGGCACTGCGATAGCGCGAGCCGATGTCGAACGATGCGACGTAACGATCATCGCGCGCTTCGGCCACGCCCGTGTCGGAGAGCTTGCCGAGCCAGGGATAGATCTTGCCCTCGTCGCCCGACAGCGTGGTTTCGATCTCAAGCCCGGCGGGCAGAAGATCGATCACCGCCATGCGCCTGTGGAAATTGTCGTTCATCTGGCCGCGCAGCGTGATCACCACGCGGTCATTCTGTTTGAGGTTCGACAAATCCGCCGGTTGGCCATCGAGCGTCCACACCGCTTTTTGCAGCACGAGACCGTTGGCTTCGGGCAGCAAGGCTTCGGAAGGCGTGCCCTGCACTGTGACCGTGCGCCAAACGGGCGCTTGGCCAGAATTGCGAACGGTTAAGCCCTTGCCCAAATCGGCCAGCGTTGGCGCCAGACGCACCGCGCCATCGGTGACATTGGAGCGAGTGCCGTTCACATCCACTGCCAGCGGTGCGCGGGCGCGTGAGAGTTGATAGGCCGCGCGCAGCATCCAGGCCTTTTCCTGCGTGGTCGTGTCTTCAAGCCGCATGTCGAAGGAGTCAGCCCGTTTCAGCAGCGGCGGGATCACATCCGTATCGCCCGCTTCCGATGCCAAGGCCGTGGCGCCCGCCACGTCGCGCAGCAACGAACCATATTCCGGCGCTTTGTACGTCGCCGGATTGGCATTGAGCGCGATGTAACTGGCCCGTTGGAACGCGATGTTGGCGCGCGCCTTGTCGCCCGCCTGAGACAGCGCATCACCGACCAGCGCAGGCGCGATGGCGGTGGCCATCTGGCCGGTGCGAACATCGGCGAAGTACCGCAGATCGGAGAGGTTCACGAGCCCTTCGCGCGACAACACATAGAAGGCATAGGCGCGCGTGGCATCGTCGCCCTCATTGGCGGCGGTGCGTTGCAGGAATTGCGCACCGCGCACGAGCCCGGCCTGCGGCACGACATATTTCTGCGTCCGCGCCTGATAGAGGAAATCGAGCGCGAAGGTGGAGATCCACGCATCGCTCACATCGGTCGGTCCCCACATGCCGAAATCGCCGGTGGTCGACTGCATGTCGAGCACGCGGTCCACCGCATCCTGAATGCGTTGGTGCAAGGCTGCGTCTTCGGGCAGTCCCGCCTGCTTCGCCAGATCGTTGAACACCAGCAGCGGCATGGCGCGGCTGGTCGTCTGTTCGATGCAGCCCAACGGGTATTTGTCGAGCCAGCGCAACTGGCCGACCACATCGGCATAGCTCTTGGTGTTGGACACCGAGATCGCTACCGACGCGCCTGAGGGCATGATGCCGGTGGCCAGCGCGGCATCGGCTTTCCAGCTCTGCCCCGGTGCGATGGCCTGCACGTCTTCGCGCGAGATGGGAAGTTGTGCCGGACGCACTTCGATCTGCCAGGAACGCTTCACCGAAAACCCGTTCGGGCCGGTGAGTGCCAGATTGATAGTGCCGATTCCGGCATCGCCGCCCAGCAACGCCACAGGCAACAACGCGCGCTGGCCGGTTTTCAAATCCTGCGTGATGCGCAACGATCCATTCGGCACGCTCACCGCGCCCGTTGCCGTCACCGTCGCGGTGTAGCTTCCTTGCGCGCCTTCGACATTGTGCAGATTGAGCGCGGCACTGGCGGCATCGCCGGGCGCCAGGAAGCGCGGCAGCACCACTTCGCCGACCACGGCATCACGCACCGTCACCGGCTTTGCACCCGAACCCACCTTGTCCCTGCTCCACGCAACCGCCATCAACCGCACTTCGCCGTTGAAATCGGGAATGGCGAAACTGACCGTGGCCTTGCCATCGGTGAGCTTCACGGGACCTGAGAACAGCGCCACCGTGATGGTGGGCACCACGGCCAGCGTACGGCCGCCAAAGCCGTCACCGCCCGAGCGCAACACACCGACCGCGCCCTTTTCCGCCTGTATCAAACGGCCGTAATCGTCGCGCATGCCCACGCCGAGACGGCGCTTTCCGAAATAATAATCGGCCGGTGCCGGCGTCTTGTAATCGGTGAGTTGAAGGATGCCTTCATCCACTGCCGCGACGGTGACGTAAGCCTCTTCCCCGCTTGAGAGCCCCGCCACACTGACCGGCACGCTCAAAATGCCGCGCGGCGTGATCTTGTCAGGCGCGCCGAGCGTGGCGGTGAGCGTACGCGCCGATTGATCGACGCCAATCCACACCAAGCCCACCGAGCGCACCGGCGCATGTTCCGCCGCGCCATTCAGCGGCCGGTATTGCGTCACCAACACATAAGCTCCCGCCCCCCAATCGCCGGAGACCGGAATGTCGATGGTGGCGCCGCTGGCGGGCGATGAAATGAGCCTAGAGGAGTAAACCTTCTCGCCCGCGACCACGACCAGCGCTTGGCCATCGGTTTGCGGCGCGATGCGGATATGCGCGGTCTCGCCGGGTTTGTAGCTCTGCTTGTCGGCGACAACCGGCACGCGGTCGGGGCGATCGCCTGAGGCGGTGCCCGCCCAACCGGACCAGAAGCCATAAGAAGTCGATGCACCCGATTTCGGATCGGTCAGCGTGAGGCGGTATTGGCCCCAGGGCAGCGCCTGCCCGAGTGCGAAGGGTTTATCCAACGCCACATCGAACGTGCCGCCCGCGACCACGCGCGTGCGGATGGAGCTGTCGAACTTCCATTCGCCGTTCTGCTGGTACCAGGAATAATACGTCTCCTCGCGCACCCATTCGTAATGCAGGCCCGGCTTCGCCACACGTTGGCCTTCGCCATTCAGCGCGATGACTTCAAACCCGGCCTTCGCATTCTCGTTCACCGAACCGCCGTCAAAGCCTGGCCGAAGGCCCAGCCATGTGTCGCGCGTTTTGATCGGCAGCGAGAGATTGTCGGAAGTGGTGCGGCCGCCCGGCTCGTAAATCGAGAGGGTGAGAGCGGCCTTTAAGGGGAGCGACGTATCGGCGATCTCACCGAGATTGCCACTGGCGTTGGAAACACCGGCCGCATCGGTGAGCGGCACTTCCATCTTCACATCGGTATCGTCGAACTTCTCGTTGTCGCGGCCGAACAGATAGCCGGGGAAGGCCGGAAACGGATTGGTTTCGTGGCTGATGCGCGCATCGCCCTCGCCACCAAGACCTGCGGCCGGAGCGCCATAGAGAAAGCGCGACTCGATCTTCACGGCGATGGGCGTGTTCGGCTGCAAAATCTTCTGCTGCGGCGTGAGCGTGAGCTTCAAACGCTGCGGCACGAAATCCTGCACGTCGAACTGCACCCGGCCAACAGGATCGGCCTTGGGATCGATAAAGGCCGCAATCTGCCAGCGGCCCTGCGGCGCGCTGGCCGTCAATTGCACAGGCCAATGCCACGCGCCTTGGTTCAAGGATTCGGCAGGAACCGTGACGCGACGAAACTCGACGCCGTCGGGACGGCTGGCCACCAGCGTGAGCGGCGCGGAGAGCGCATGGCCCGTCGCATCGCGCAGCATCGACACCGCCTCGATGGTTTCACCGGGGCGGTAAACGCCACGTTCGGTGTAAAGGAATGCATCCACGGGCCCCGGTGCTGTGCGGCCGCCGACGCCACGGTCTGTCAGATCGAACACCGGGCGGCGCAAATCCAAGAATGTGAAATCGCCCTTCGCGCCATAGGCCATCACGGCGACGGGCTCATCGCCGCCGGTGGCGCGGAAAAAGCCCGCGTCGAAATCGGCGCGGCCCGAGCCATCGGTGTGCGCTTCCGCCAACACATTGTTGTTGCGCGCCACCAGCGTCAGCCGCACGCCGGACAGAGGCCGCACGTTGGAGAACGCGCGCGCGAACACCGTCAACCCGTTGCTGTTCAGCCCTTCGCCGCCACGAAAGCTGGTGAGACCGATATCGGAATCGATCACCCATTGCGCGGCCATGTCGGAATAGTCGTTGTCGTCCTTCTTCACGACGGCGGCATCCGAAGCGACGATCAGATATGCGCCCGGCTTTTCGTTCTTCACCGCGTCGCGGAAGGGAATCAGCGTCGTGGCGATTTCGTTCTTGGGCGAGGCAACATCCATTTCGCCTTGCCAGACGAGGGAGCCTTGCTCCTGCTCGATCTGCTGTTCGTCATAAGTATAAAGCGTGGATTGATCGACAGCGCCGGTTTCCAGCTTCGCCAGCAACCGGTCGCCAACGCGGATAATCTTCACTTTGAGTTTGGCGATGTTCACCGTGGTGACCGGAACGCCAGCGGTATTCTCGCGCGGCAACAGGATGCCGCCGTCGAAACGCACCAACGGCGGGCGGTCGCGCAATTCCACCGGCACGGTTTCGGCCTGCGCCAATTTCGTGCCGTGCACCGACGGCAGGCCGGCTTTCAGTTGCACATTATAGGTTTGATTGAAGGCGAGACCCGCAAGGCACAGACGCCGCTCGGTGGCGCGCACCGCGACATGGGTTTCGGGATCGACCGCGAAATAATCCTCGTAATGGGTTTTGCCGCTAGCATCCAAATCCTGGGTGAATACCAGACAGGCCTCGGCCTGGGGCTTGGACGTGTCGATCTCCAGGCGGCGGAAGGCGAAATCCGCGCCTTCCGGTTCGGGCGGCAGAGGCGCGCCTGGGGTGGTCGCACCGTTATCGGCCGTTTGCTGCGCGCCAATCGGCGGCGTGCCGGGACGATGCAGCTGGCCGCGAAACACAACGGCAGCGACGACGAGGATGACGGCGAGCAATCCGGCGATACCGGAGAGCAAATAGCGTTGTTGGCGTGACATGGTTTCCCCTGGCCCGATTCATCGCAACGTGCCCGAGCGCTGGTGGAAAAACACGACGTCTGCGCGCGATTCACGGCCACGCACATCATTGCCCGCAATCGTGGCAGAGCAATGGCCAATTCGGAGGAAAGCCAAGATTTTTGGCGGAAAAATGCGTCCGCGCACCGCCACACACATGCCCCATTCGGTTCAGATCGCGTTCAGCGCGCCCACGCGATGATGGGGACAATGAAACACACCGGGCCTTCGTCCGGCCGTTTGAAAAGGAAATCGTTATGAAAAATCTTTTGTCGTCTGTTCTTGTCGCCGCGATGACGCTGGGCCCGGTGGCCGCCGCCAACGCCGCGCCTGCGATGCCGGGCAAGATGGTGCTCGCCCAGAACTATGATCGCGATCATCGCGATGCCGGAAACAACGATGACCGGGGTAATAATGACCGGGCCCGCGACGACCGGGGCAATGACGATCACCGCTTCGACCGGGATCGCGACCATCGTGGAGCCCCGAGCTGGCATCGTGGCGACCATTATCGCGGCCACGGCTTCGTGGTGAGCAATTGGGGCCGTTACCATTTGCGCCGCCCGCCCCACGGCTATCACTGGGTGAACGAAGGCGGCAGTTTCGTGCTCGTCGCCATCGGCAGCGGCATC
>CAIYRG010000253.1 GCA_903928515.1 uncultured Alphaproteobacteria bacterium
CGCTAATGGGGAGGTAGGCAAGCCCATCCAAATTCGCGCCGCTGGAACTGATGCTGGCTTTCGCAGCGCCGGCGGTCTTGGACGCGGTTTGCGTCGTGACGTACCCAGCCTCAACGCCCAACCAATCCGAGAAGCGGTATCCGGCGTAAAACTCGCCGCCGTTGAGTGCGCCGGAGAACACCTTGGAAAGATTGACGCCAAAGGCGGACTGGTAGTCTCGACTCGAAGCTTGATAGTCGAGCCCGACATAGAAGCCTTGTGCAAAGGCCGCACTGGGAGACAGTGCGGCAGCAACGGCCAACGACATCAACAATCCAGAGCGCATGTGATCCCCCGCCGAACCGCAATGTGATTCGTTCGCACAAATTAGCATGGGGGGGGCGCTGATTGCGGACGCCTACGCAAGGCCAAGCGTTTTCGGCCGCGCGCCTGCGTCGTCGTTTATGTAGGGTTTGACCGCACAACGTGGTCGCGACGCCACGGGCTATGAAATAGCGGGTTCAACGCCCCGCATCGCCGCGGATTATCGGTCGCGCCGTCTGCTGGCTTTCTTCACCTTCTCGCGGTCTTCCGGCAGCCTTTTGTCTATTGGGATGGGCTTTCCCCTGGCGTCCATCTCCAGACCCGGATGCGCATGGCTTTCGGGTTTCATAGCCGGAACTTTGTCTTTGCTTGCCATTGTCGTGAGTCCTAAACGCCGAGCCTGGTGTGTTTCATGGTCGGCGTCGGAGGTATCGGGCGCGTCCCGCCGCTCATCTTCGCCAGCAGCAGCTTTTTCTCAGCGGCCATTTTCTCGCCCAAGGCTTTCATATCCAATCCGGCATTACGGGCTTTGGCGAACATGTTGCCTTGCTTCTTTTCTTCTTCCTTCACGTGATGCTTGATCTGCTCCGACAACACTTTCACCTTGGCGTCGTAATATTGATCGTCGGGGCTTGTTTTCTCGATCTCGGCGATCAGAACCTTGGCGCCGTCGTGTTCGACGTCAGCCTCATTCATCAAATCTTCGTCCACGCCCTCTTCGCGACAGCCCGGATAGAACACGTCTTCTTCGATCTGGGCGTGAACACGGAGTTCCAAGCAGACCTCATCCGCCAACTTTTTCTTGCGGCCGGAATCCTTCGCCTTCTCGAACTTGGCGAACAGTCCCTCCACCTTGCGGTGATCGGCTTTAAGAAGGGCAATCGCGTCTACGGCTTTTTTCGCGGGCATGGAATATTTCCAGTTTGTGTCGGCAGATGAACAACAATCGCCTTCCACAAAGGTTCCAGGAAATTGGAGCGCTTCGGCCTGCGGGGGAATCACGCAATCAGAAGAATCGCCCCTGTCGCCATCAAGCCGATCCCGATCCAACCTTTGATCTTCAAGGTCTCGCCCAGGAATGTCACCGCAAACAGCGCGACGAAAACGACGCTCAATTTGTCGATAGGTGCCACGCCGGATGCCGGGCCGAGTTTCAGCGCGCGGTAATAGCAGAGCCAGGATGCGCCGGTTGCCAGGCCGGAGAGGGTCAGGAACACATAGGTTCGCGACGACACGCTGTTCAACGGCTGCGCGCTGTTCGTGATGAACACGATGACGGCCAGCACCGCCACAATGACCAAAGTTCGTAGCAAGGTCGCGAAATCCGAATTGATCCGCTCCACGCCGATTTTCCCGAAGATCGCGGTGAGTGCTGCGAAGCCCGCCGATGCGAATGCCCATAAGACCCAAGCCTGCGGTAGGTTTTTCATGAAGCTGTCCCTTAATGGCGATCCTTGCGCAACGTAACAGTGTCGGCTGCGTTTCCGTACAGGGAACAAGGGACAGAAAATGGTACTGAACAAGCGGATCGCTCTCGCGGCGATTCTATCGACGACGACTTTCAGCGGGTTAGAGCCCGCACAAGCAAAATCCGCCGCGGATATCTTCGCCGAATTGTCGCCGTCGGTTTGGGTGGTGAACGCGGTCCACACAGACACCAACACCGTTGCACAGGGCAGTGCGGTCGTTATCGGGCCGCGCCGTCTGGTGACGGCCTGCCATGTGGTCAATGGCGCGAGCGCGGTTACGGTCACGCATAGCAAGGCGCAGATTCAGGTCGCCATTCTGCGCACCACGTCCGATCCCAATCCCGAACAGGATATGTGCGTTCTGACGACGGTGGAGGATATCGGCGCGCCGGCAGTGACGGTGGCCCCCATATCCACTGTGAAAGTCGGCAACACGGTCTATGCGATCGGCAGCCCGTTGGGGCTCGAACTCACGCTCACCAATGGGATTATTTCGGCCTTGCGCACCGACGATGCAGGCGTAGTGCGCAGCATCCAGGCATCGGCCGCCGTAACGCACGGATCGAGCGGCGGCGGGTTGTTCGACGATCAGGGACGATTGATCGGTGTAACGGTGGCTGCCGCATCCGAAACAAGCGAAGCGTTGAATTTCGCATTGCCGGCGCAGGCGCTGATCGATTTGCCGGAGCGCCGCGAATTGGCGCTGGACTCGTGGCACGAATTGCTGGTGCAGAACGGGATCAAATTCGGGGCGGACGGCAATGCCGTGCCCTCGGGCTTCGCCGTCATCAGCGATCTGTCGAAGCTTCCCAAGGTTGGCCCCGCCAAGGATCTCCAAACCGCGTATCAGCAATTTTTGCTCAAAGCCCATCCCAGGGCTTTTGTGGTGACGAGCGATGCGCAATGGGGAACGGTGACGAGCACCGAAGCGCTGACGGCGATTTTGGGTCAGTGCCAGCAACGCAAAGTGCAATGCGCCCTATATGCGGTGGACGATTCCGTCGTCTGGAATGGCCACTAGATACAAGTGAACTATTGCGACGGCATCAAATCGTTTCGGTAGGCCGATAGATCGTAATACTGAAATAGCAGCGACTCGAGCCGAGCCAGATGCCGGTCATTGAAGCGCGCCCGGCCGCGTCCGTTTTCGGCTTTGTTGAAGCGGTAAGCGGAACGGTCCTTCCAGGTTTGATCGAGTGCGCTTGCGCATTGTTCACGGGTGATTGGAATCTGCGAATGTGCAACGAGCTTTTCCAGCGTCGAAACGGGGTTCTGTTTAAATTCCGGATACCGCAACAGGCACACACGCTTCGGTGAAACGGTTGCATAGTCGAGCCATGTCGCGAAGTAACTTGCGTACCAGGGCCCTATCACATCGATCACGAAATCTGCCTGCCAACCGGCGTCATGCTGACTGAAATCCGCAGGGATAAGACCGTTTGTCCAATGTTCGGGCGTCACGGTCTCTGCATTCAGCATGTCGATATATGAGCAGAGCATATCGGGGACGCTGCGGAGCATGACGATCGGCCTGAGGTCGAAGGCCTCAATGAAAGACCGGTTCGCCGGAAATGCCTGCATGTGTGCATGCGTGACCATTGGCGGGTGTGTGGGATTGCCGGAGAAATAGCGAATGAAAATCGGCAAATACGGCGTTGCGTCACGACCGCCTGTCGCATGAACGACGCGCATCAACTGCCCGTTCACGGCCTCAATCGCGGCGGAGCGCAAATATGTGCCGGCCGCTTTCGGTGCGAAGAACAGCAGAATGGAACGGCGCTTGCGTCCCATCTCTTGTAGATATGCGAAGAAATCGGGATCGAAGGCGCCGCCGAAATCAGGAAGCGTGAAAATGGCCGCTGCGGTCAACGGACTCAACGGTGTCTGTGCTGAAGCCTCGCTCAAAGTCGTCTCGCCCCCGATCAACTCAGTTCCCATGCAAGGGAGAGGGGTGCTTCATGACAACGAAAGCTTTTGACACCTGTCGGACATCTTCGCGGGCAACGGCACGCAAGGATTTTCCGGCTTTTTTCTCCGAGGGCGGCCGGTATCGTGAATGGGATATTACCGCCGCTTAATGCCTACTTGCTCACGCAAGCATCGGCGGCATGTCCGAGTTCGGTAAACGACTCATCGGCAAAAACAAAACCGCGCGCCGGGGAGCTTTGCGGGGGCCGGCGCGCAGGTTTGCAGGCGGAATTCTTCGGGCGTGTTATTCGTTTCCGGCGATCCGGATCACCGTGCCGTTCGATTGCTTGATCTGCACCTGAACGGTATGGCCCGCGGACATGCGGCCGTGTTCTTGCAGCGGCTCGGTGTTCACCGTCCAGATGCCGTCCTGCAGGCGCGCATCCAGGCGATAGGCGCGTGTCGCCACCGCTTCCGGCCCATAGACGGACGATATCACCGCATCTGCCACGCGCAGCGCGGTGGTTTCGTCGTTCACCACGCCGCCTCGGATCGGCAGCACATTCGATCCACTGAACGCCTCTTGGCGCGGATCGGAAGAACACCCCACCGTGACAAAACCCAAGCACGTCAGAGCAACCAAGAGAGTGATCTTGTTCATGACACATCCTTCTTGCCGGGCTTTTGTCAGCCCGGCGATAATTTCGCCGATGCGCCAATTCAACAATTCCAAACGGGCGACTCGCCGGAGCTTGGATTTGCATTTGCCGTAGCGCACCCCCAGCGGCATTTGCTGTTGCGAAATTAGCGCGGCGTTGCGTGGCGTAAATTCCGAATGGAAAGCGCTCTGAATCGACTGTTAAGGACCCTGCGCCATTACGATAAAATCGTGCATCAAATCGCACGCGCAATTCGACACGAGATAGAGTCGATTTTGTTCCC
>CAIYRG010000254.1 GCA_903928515.1 uncultured Alphaproteobacteria bacterium
CGGCGTGGAAAGCATGAGCCGCGCGCCCTTCGTGATGCCAAAGGCCACCAGCGCCTTTTCGCGCAATGCGGAAATCTACGACACCACCATTGGCTGGCGCTTCGTGAACCCCGCGATGCAGAAGATGTACGGCGTCGATTCGATGCCGGAGACGGCCGAGAACGTGGCCAAAGACTTCCAGGTGTCGCGCCACGACCAAGATGCGTTTGCCGTACGCAGCCAGGCACGCGCCGCCAAGGCGCAGGCCGATGGCTATTTCGCTGCCGAGATCACCCCCGTCACCATCGTCAACCGCAAGGGCGACATCGTGGTGAACCAGGACGAACATCCGCGCGCCACCACGATGGAAATTCTGGGCAAGCTGGCCGCCCCATTCGCCGAGAACGGCAGCGTGACGGCGGGCAACGCCTCGGGCGTGAATGACGGTGCGGCGGCCCTCCTGATCGCCGGCGAAGAGGCTGTGAAGACACATGGACTCACGCCGCGTGCGCGCATTCTCGGCCTGGCCTCGGCCGGCGTCGCGCCGCGCATCATGGGCATGGGTCCGGTGGATGCCTCACGCAAATTGATGGAACGCCTGAACTTCAAGGCCTCCGATTTCGACATCTGGGAAATCAATGAAGCCTTCGCCGCTCAGGCGCTGGCCTCCATGCGGCTGCTGGGCCTGCCCGACGATGCCGATTTCGTGAACCCGCATGGCGGGGCTATCGCGCTTGGCCATCCGCTCGGCATGTCGGGCGCGCGGTTGGCGATAACGGCCGTGCACAAACTGCACGAAGCCGGACTCAAGCGCGCGATCTGCACCATGTGCGTGGGCGTCGGCCAGGGCGTCGCGCTCGCGGTTGAGCGCGTGTAACACCCTCGTTATTGCTGCTTTGCAGCAAAATACGGGTTTCCTGGTCATTTAACTGCCACGCGACAAACGCGGTGGTATCCGGCCGCTCGCGCGCAAGTTCGCTTGCAGCGCGGGCTCTTCCTTATACTATGGAATCACGAGGGGGAGCCGGAGACAAGCCAAGACCGCATCGCAGACGGCCGCTTGAGATCGGTAGCCTAACGGCAAAGGAACACTGCTCAGACACGACGAACAGCGCGTTTTTCGACATCGGAGCAGTCTGGTTGGAGATGCGGTAGACGATGAGTGATGTGTTGTCGAAGGGGCCCGCCGAAACGGCGCGCCCAGTGATGCAGCCTACCGATATCCACAATCCGGAATATTTTCACAAAGTGGTCGATTGCCAATGGGCCTGCCCGGCGCACACGCCGGTGCCGGAATACATTCGCATGATCGCCGCCGGGCGATACTCCGACGCCTACATGGTGAACTGGGTATCGAACGTGTTTCCGGGCGTGCTCGGCCGCACCTGTGACCGCCCTTGCGAACCGGCCTGCCGCCGTGGCCGCGTCGAAGAACAGCCTGTCGCCATCTGCCGCTTGAAGCGTGTCGCCGCCGACAACAAGGATGCGGACAATATTCGTTCGCGTATGCCCGCCATCGCACCGAAGAACGGCAAGCGCGTGGCGCTGATCGGTGCGGGGCCTGCCTCGCTCACCGTGGCGCGCGATCTTCTTCCGCTTGGCTATCACGTTGTTCTGATCGATCAGGACAAAAACGCCGGCGGCATGATGCGGACGCAGATTCCGAAATTCCGCCTGCCCGAAACCGTGCTGGACGAAGAAGTCGGTTACGTCATCGATCTGCAGCCCGAGCTTCGTCTGGGCCAGCGCGTCGACAGCATGAAGAAAATTCTGGCCGAGAATTTCGACGCGGTGTTCGTGGGCTGCGGTGCGCCGCGCGGACGCGAGCTGGAAATCCCCGGCCGCCAGGAAGCCGCCGCCAACATCCATATCGGCATCGATTGGCTGTCATCGGTTTCGTTCGGCCACACCACAAAAATCGGCAAGCGCGTGATCGTGCTCGGCGGCGGCAACACCGCGATGGATTGCTGCCGCACCTCGCGCCGCCTGGGCGGCGATGAAGTGCATGTGGTGGTGCGTTCGGGCTTTGAGGAAATGAAAGCGTCGCCTTGGGAAAAAGAAGATGCCCAGATGGAAGGCATCCCGATCCACAATTTCCTCGTGCCCAAAGAATTCACCCACGACAACGGCAAGCTGACCGGCGTGGTGTTCGAGAAGGTGAAAGCCGAATACGACGCCAAGGGCCGGCGCAATCTGGTGGCGTCCGGTGAGCCCGACGTGACCATGGCCTGCGATGACGTGCTGGTCGTCGTCGGCCAGGAGAACGCCTTCCCCTGGATCGAGCGCGACGCCGGCATCGAGTTTGACAAATGGGATATGCCCAAGGTCGATCCCGTCACCTTTGCCTCGACCAATTCGAAG
>CAIYRG010000255.1 GCA_903928515.1 uncultured Alphaproteobacteria bacterium
CTCCGTCAGTTCGATCTGCCGACCGAGGGCTTGCGCAGCAAAAGCTGGGCCGAGTTTGCCAAACCGGGCGCGCCCAAGATGGATTTCATTTTCACGGTCTGCGATCAGGCGGCGGGCGAGATGTGTCCGCTGTGGCCTGGCAAACCGGTCACCGCCCATTGGGGCAATCCCGATGCGGCAGCCATGACTGGTTCGGCTGTCGAAAAGATGTACGCGTTTCGTGAGGCCTTCCGTGTGCTGGAGCGGCGCATCAGCCTGTTCGTCAATCTCCGGCTCGATGTTCTCGACGCGACATCGCTCCAACACACGCTCGACGATATCGAGCGCTACCACCAAGACGCCGGCAAATGACCGCCCGTGCGGCGGTCGCCGAAGGAATCGCCACGGCGTTCCTGCTGATTGCCGTGGTCGGGTCCGGGATCATGGCCGAACGGTTAAGTGGCGGTAACGTCGCGCTGGCGTTGCTCGCCAACGCGCTTGCCACCGGCGGCGCGCTTTTCGCATTGATCGTGACGTTCGCCTATCAGTCGGGCGCTCATATGAATCCGCTGGTGACGGTGATGGCCGCGATTGGCGGTGAATTTTCCTGGACCAAGGTCCCGGCTTACATCGTCGCGCAGATTGCTGGCGCCATCGGCGGCGTGTGGATCGCCCATGCCATGTTCGCAATGCCGATTCTCGAAACGAGTGCACATCAGCGCAGCGGCATCGGTCAGTGGATCGCTGAGGCCGTGGCGACGTTCGGCCTGCTGCTTGTCATCAAAGGTTCAGCCAAACTCGGCACGCAAGCCGTCGCTGGTGCGGTGGCGGCCTATATCACCGGTGCGTATTGGTTCACGGCATCGACATCGTTTGCCAATCCGGCGGTGACGCTTGCCCGTTCGCTCACCGATAGTTTTGCGGGAATTCGTCCAGCCGACGCGCCGGGATTTATTCTGGCGCAGATTGCGGGTGCATTGTTAGCGTGTGCCGTCGTCGTGCCGAATCCGCTGGGTCGGCTTCAGAGAGTGTCGATGGCCTTGCGCAGTTCCTGGAGTTTGCTGCGGTAGCCCTGGGCGTCGCCGTAATCGAAAAACCTGCTGTAGCGGCTGTGGGGCGAGCGCACGTTCTTGGCGTGCTTGATGGGGCACCAGTACTGCTCGGTACGACCGGCGATCTCGCGCGCATAGGCGATGACGCCGTTGCCGTAGCCGCAATAGACGCAATTGAGCTTTTCGAGACCGTTGAGATAACTCAACCGGTGGCGATCGAGCACGATGTAGTCGGCGCGACGCACCTGCCGGATGCCGTAGAGAGGGAAGCACACTTTCTGATGGAGAGTCGCGAACAGGTCGAGCAGCAGCAGCGGCACGATCAAGGCGTAGGTGACAGGAGCACTCAATAGAAACGGCAGGCTGCCGCCGAAGACATATTTGATAAGACCGGTTTTCAGTTTGCGGTGGTGCGCCCGAACTTCGTCGGTGAAGTGCGCTACCCCGGACTTGATGGCAGCTTCCGCTTTTTGGCGTTGCTCTTCGATTTCCCGATCGATGTCTTTTTCGAGTTCGCGAATCCGGTCGAGCAGTGATGTAATTTTCTCGCTCATAACCAGACGCCTAATTTTTATGTTCAGGGCATCTACTTATGCACGGTTTGGTAATTCCACACAGATAATTAGCTCGCGTCTCTTAACCGATATGCTGCGCCAGGAATGCCAGCGTTTCGGCGCGGCCATTCTTGCAAGCTTCGGCGTGATAGCGCGCTGGGCGCATCGGGTTGTCGAAGCCGTGTGGTGCGCCGGGGTGAATCACGAACTCGACTTCAGGATGGGCCTTGCGGAACAGTGCCACCTGATCTGCGGGGAAGCTTTTGTCCTTCTCGCCGACTTGGGCCAGTACCGGACACTTGGCCGTTTCGCCGATGTACTTCGGCATATCGGAGCCGTAGTAGCAGACCGCTGCGTCGAAGGAATAGCGGCAGGCCGCCATCCATGACAGCGAGCCGCCGAAGCAAAAGCCGATGATGCCGATCTTGCCGACATTGGCGAGAGCCGCGTGCCCGGCGTTGAGATCGATCAGCGCTGTCGGCCAATCCCAGTTGTTGAACAGCTCCTGAGCATGGTTGTGCTGAGGCCCTTCATCGTAGGCCAGCACCAGGTTGCGTTCCTGGCGGTCGTAGAGCGCGGGTGCGATGCAGGCGTAACCGTGTCCGGCGTAAAAATCGCACACCGATTTCAGATAATCGGTGAGGCCGTACATTTCTTGAGCGATGACCAGACCGCCGCGCGGCTTTCCATCCGGCAGTGCCAGATAGGCATCGAGCTCATGGTTGTCCGCGGTGGTAAGGCGCAACATCTCCGACATAGCTGGTCCTGGAAC
>CAIYRG010000256.1 GCA_903928515.1 uncultured Alphaproteobacteria bacterium
ATCAATTCCGAGCGGTTCTTCGCGGCGTCGCCGGTGAACACCATGTCATGCTCCCCACCTTCGAGCACATATACCGCCGAGCCTGGCGTGTGGCCCGGCGTGATGAAGGCGCGCACCTGCGGAATGATTTCCGCACCCTCTTTCACCAGTCGAAGCTGCGGCGAGTCATGCAACGCGCGGATGTAAAGCTCCGGCACCAAATGATGGCCATCGGGAAGATCGTAGGCCCAGTCCAATTCCGTTTCCGCGATATGGATGCGGGCCTTGGGGAACATGTTCCAGTTGATCGCATGATCGTAATGCGCGTGGCTGAGGCACACATCGGTTACATCGGTCGGCGCAAGCTGATGCTGCGCCAGAAGATGCGCCAGCGTGCGGCGCATGTTGAAGCTGCCGCAATCCATGAGCACCACGCGGCCATGGCCGCGCATCAAGGCCACGGTGCTCCAGCCCAAGCCGCCGTGACACACCGTCTTGCCGGGGAAACCCTGCACCAGGATGTCGATGTCGTAACCTTCAAGCTGCAATTCACTCATGCGTGAGGACTTTCTGAAACTGCTAACGGGGGCAGGCCTGCGCGTACGGCCTCTTTCTGCACATCGTCCACTTCATTCACGCCGTAGGGGATGCCGGAAACCAGGCGCGCTTTTTCCAAACGCGCTTCGGGATCACCGGGCATCAGAACTTCTTTCACGCCTGCGGCCGGCGTCGCGCTGTGTATGCGGCTCGTCAGCGTGTGCATGCGGGCTTTCAATTCATCGCGCGACACAAACAGATCGGGTTTCAGCGCCACGAAAAAGTGGCCGACATCCTGCGGGTTCTCAAAATCTTTGTTCTGGTCGCGCACATCGCCGCCGAAGGCTGCGCCCGAAAGAACGCCTGCGAAGATATCCATCATGATGGCGATGCCCGAACCCTTGGCACCGCCCAAGGGCAGCATGATGCCCGCCAATGCGGCGGCAGGATCGGTGGTTGGCCGGCCATCGGCATCCAGCGCATAGCCTTCGGGGATGCTTTCCCCGCGTTTCAGCGCGAGACGAATTTTGCCGCGCGCGGCCACGGTGGGCGACATGTCGAACACGAAGTCTGCGCCCTCACCGCCGGGAACGCCCGCCGCCATCGGCCCGGTGCCGAGCAGCGCATCGCGTCCGCCCCAAGGGGGAAGCGCGCGCGAGGCATTGGTGAAGACAAGGGCGGCGTATCCGGCTTCGACGGCTTGCAGAATGTAATTGGCGGCCATGCCGAAATGCGTGCCGTGGTTCACGGCCACCCAGCCGATGCCCTGCGTGCGCGCGATTTCGACCGCCTCGGTCATGGCGCGGGTGCCGACCACGAAGCCCAAGCCGTTGCCGCCATCGAGATGCGAGGCGGCCGGCATCACGCGGCGCGGGCGCAACGGCGGATGCACGGCCACAAGCCCGCGGCGGATGCGATCGAGATAGATGGGAAGGCGCAGCATGCCGTGCGTTTCGACGCCGCGCAGATCGGCGCGGATCAGGCAACGCGCCGCGATGTTCGCATCGTCTTCGCTGAATTCATGCGCGCGCAGCAGGCTCGCAGCAAATGCGCGGGCATCGTCGACTTTCGCGTAAACGATATTGCTCATCGCCAGCTCGCTTTCGCTTTCATCGTCTGCAGGCCTTTGGTGTTGGACGTCCAAAGCTCCAGCCCGTCGTCGCTTTCGATGGCGTTCACCACGCAGCCGGCATCGTCGAACATCGGGCTTACGGCGCGGAACGAGAATTTCGCCGGTGCGCGGTCGCGGATGGATGCGGCATAGCAGACGAGCAGTGTCGCTTGCAGCGGCCCATGCACGACGAGACCGGGATAGCCTTCTTCTTCAAGACAATAACGCCGGTCGTAATGGATACGGTGGCTGTTGAAGGTGAGCGCCGAATAGCGGAACAGCGCCACGGCATCGACGCGGGCTTCCTGATGCCATGTGGCCGGCGGAACGTCGCGCGTGGCGTGCGGGATTTCATGCGTGCGTTCGGGAAGCGCGCGCGGGCCGACCACGCGGGGCGCTTCGCGGTACACGATGTCCTGGCGCTCTGTGATCGCGGGGCCGCGCGGCGTCGAGATTTCGTGCATCACGGTGACAAAGCACAACAGCCCGCTATTGCCTTCTTTGAGGTCCACTTCAGCGATAGTGGATTTGCGCTCCACAACATCTCCGACGCGCAAAGCATCGTGGAAGGTGAGTTCGCCGCCCGCCCACATGCGGCGGGGCAGGGCGACGGGCGGCAGGAAGCCTCCGCGTCTCGGGTGGCCGTCAGCGCCGGTTTCGGACAGCGCCACAGTGACGGGGGCAAGGCACCAATGCGCCGCGAGCGGCGCAGTATCGCCCGTCGTCGGCGTGCCGGGATTATGATCGAGCGTCGCGCGCAAACCCGCAACCACACGCGGCGTGAGAAGATCGGTGCCGACATCGGTGCGGCCGATCCACTCCCGCAGATGTTTCACGTTCAGCGCGGCGCGGATATCGGCACTGGCCATCAATAAGACCTCGGCAAGCCGAGAACATGCTCGGCGAGATAGGACAGGATGAGGTTGGTGGAGATCGGCGCGACTTGGTAAAGCCGCGTCTCGCGGAATTTGCGCTCCACATCGTATTCCTCGGCAAATGCGAAGCCGCCGAAGGTCTGCATGGTGGCTTCCGCCGCGGCCCAGCTTGCGTCCGCAGCGAGAAGCTTCGCCATGTTGGCTTCCGCGCCGCAATCGGCTTTGGCTTCGTAAATCTCGGCGGCCTCGTGCACCATCAATTC
>CAIYRG010000257.1 GCA_903928515.1 uncultured Alphaproteobacteria bacterium
CGCTGGCCGCCAATTCCAACTGCGTGCGTACCTTTTCCCAGGGTTCTGACGCGGCGGCATCGTAACGCGGGCTCGCGTTCACCACGACCCGGCTTTCGGCCAGGAAATCCAGCACCGAATGGGACTCGTCGATGTTCAGCCATTCCGCGCCGTTGCCGAACGCATCGCGCCGTTCCACCCATTGCGCGGGCTGCGGACTGACCGCGACTTCGTACCCCGAAACGGTTTGCCGCTCCGTGGTGCGCGGCCGCAAGTGCAGCAGATGCTGCGAGAACGACACGTCCTGCAGATAGCGGTACGTCGTGCGGTGGCGGACGAAATAGTGCATCACGCCAAATCCTTCCGCATCCCGCCGCCGGTGCGTTGCCGCTTGGCGTGTTGGAAGTAGGCATCGGCGATGGCATCCGAAAAGCGCCCCAGCGCCTCATCCACCGAATCGAGCACACTGGCCAGCGCGCGGCGGCGGCCACGCTCATCGGGTTGCGCCAGCACGGTCGCGCTTTCGGCGCGCAGATCGCGCAGCACCACGTTCAGAATAGCCTTGTCCAGTTGGCGCATCTGCTCCGGCGTCAAGCGCGGCAGCGGCAAGATGTGGCTGGCCAGCGTGTTGAGCTGGAACATCACCGACCGGGGATTCGTATCGTCCAACAACAGCAGGTCGATCAGCGGCGCGGCTTGAAAGTGATTGAGATAGCGATAGCGATAGGTCATCGCGCTATCGGCGATTTCCAGCGCCGCTTGAAAGCGCGCGCTTTCGCCTTCGTCCTGGCTGCCCAATGTCTGGCGCGTCAGCCACGTTGTGTGCGAGGCGCGCTCCACGCGGCGGCCCATATCGGCAAACAGCCAATTGCGGCCGCGCGTCATGTTCTCGGCCGACAGACCGGAGAGTGCGGCGGCACGGCGCACCAGCGCATCGAGATAGGTGCGCGCCGCGGTCGCGTCCCATTCGCCGGTCGGCGCATCGGAGGTGAACGCATGCACCGAGCGCCACGTGTCGAGCGACAGGCGGTCGCGCGTCGCCCAGGCGGTGCGCCGCACATTGGCGAGCAGGCGCTGCAACCCGTGCGGATGGTCCTTGTCAGAAATGAGCGCGTGCAGCTCGTCGGCGAGTTTCGTTTCATCGCCCAACGCGGCGGCATCGGCGGCAGCAGCACTGGTTTGCGTCAACGGCACCAGAAGACGGCGCGCCAGCCCGGCGACGGCGGAGGCGCCTTCGAGTCCCGTGTTATCGCCCAACCGCAGAACGATGGTGCGCAGCACGCGCGTCAGATTTTCCGCGCGCTCCGCGTAACGGCCAAGCCAGAACAGATTGTCCATCGCGCGGCTTGCCGGTTCGTCGGGCGCGCGGCGTATTTCGACCGGACGATCCGAAGGCGGCAGCAGCGACAGCGAGCCGACGGGTGCATCGGACAGCACCCACGTGTCTTTGGATTGCGCGCCCGATTGCATGGTGACTTCGCGCGGGCCTTCTTCGGGCGCGATGCGCGCCAGTCCGCCCGGCATCACGATGTAACCCATCGGCGTCCACGCCGCGTAAACACGCAGCGTGTAAGGTTGGCCGATCAGGCCGCGTGCGCCCAGCGACGGCGTCAGGCCCAACGGCATGATGTCCTGCACCACATAGGTGCCGCCACGGCGCGTCATCGCATCGCTTAAATTGGCGCGCTCTTGCGCCGAGAGATCCGAGCCGAGTTTGGCCGAAGAATAGCGCGAGAATAGCGGCTGGGAATCGAAGGCCTTGCGCACGATGCGTTTGTCGAGCGTCGCGAAGGCTTCCTTGCGCGCAGCTTCCGTGCCGCACCACAGCGTCGGGATGTCGGCCAGCTTCAGCTTTTCGCCGAGCAGCGCCTGCGAAAGCTGCGGCATATACGCGGCAAAGCCCGGCCCTTCGACCACGCTGCCGCCCAGCGCATTGGCAAGAACCACGCCGCCATTGCGCGCGGCTTCCACAAGCCCCGGCACGCCGAGCGCGGAATCCGGCTTCAACTCCAAAGGATCGCAGAAATGCGAATCCACACGGCGAAACACGACATCGACGCGCTCCAGTCCGGCGAGTGTTTTGAGGAACACCTGGCCGTCGCGCACCGCCAGATCCTCGCCCTCGACCAATGCAAGGCCGAGATAATGCGCAAGATAAGCGTGCTCGAAATAGGCTTCGTTGTAAGGCCCCGGCGTCAACAGCACGGCGCGCGGCTGCGCCACGGGTGCGAGCGACAACACGCTGTCGCGCAAATGCTGGAAGAAGAACGCGAGCCGGCGCACGCGCTGATCGCGGAACAAATCGGGGAACGTCTGGCTGACGACAATGCGGTTTTCCAGCGCATAGCCCATGCCGCTTGGCGCATCGGCGCGCAAAGCTGCCACCACCCAAGAACCATCGGGCGCGCGCGCCAGATCGGCGGAATAGAGATGCACGCGCACATCGCTCGGTGGGGTGATGCCCATCAGCGGACGCAAGAAAGCAGGGTGTCCCGCCACCAGATGCGGCGGCAGATGGCCTTCGCTGATCAGTTTTTGCGGGCCGTAAATGTCGGCGAGAATTGCATCGGCAAGGCGCGCGCGTTGCGCCACGCCCGCCTCGATCGTTGCCCATTCCTTCGCATCGATGACGAGCGGCAGAATGTCGAGCTGCCAGGAGCGCGCCTGCCCGTCCTTATCGTCGTCATAGACGTTATAGGTGACGGCGTTGTTACGCATCATGTCGTGCGCCGATGCCAGACGCGTGGCGTACTCCGCCGCACTCACCCCCGAAAGCTCGTCGAGGAACGGCTGCCAATGGCCACGCACCTGCCCATCGGCTCCGCGCAACTCGTCGTAACGGCGCGTGGAGAGCGGGTAATTCATGGACAGCAAACCAGTCCCAGGCAGCAAATCTGAGGGCGCATCGACCACGGCCATTAGTGGAAGCGCCGGAGATCGAGCGTGTGTGGGAAATCGGGATGCACGTTGGGCGCAGCCGGCTCAAACACGCCACCGGTAAAGCCCTGAGCCTCAAAGCGCGCCAAACGACGCCCCTCTGCTTCATAGGAGTTGACCGGGAAGGTCGTGTGGTTGCGGCCACCCGGATGCGTGACGTGATAGGTGCAGCCGCCGAGCGAGCGCTTGGTCCATTTGTCCCAGATCTCGAACGTCAGCGGTGCATGGGGCGCGATGGTGGGATGCAGGCTGTTCGGCGGCCACCAGGCGCGATAGCGCACGCCGGCGACACCCTCGCCCTTCACGCCCGTGCTGTGCACCGGAATCGAACGGCCGTTCACCACCACAACATGGCGGCCTTCCACCAGGCCCGAAGCTTTCACTTCGAGACGCTCAACCGAAGAGTCGACATAGCGCACCGTACCGCCCACGGCTCCCTCTTCGCCCATCACATTCCAGGGCTCGAGAGCCTGGCGCAGGGCAATTTCGACGCCATCGTATTGCACGGCGCCATAAAGCGGGAAGCGGAATTCCCAATGCGGCTTGAACCAATCGGCCTCAAACGCGAAGCCGTGCGCATTCATGTCGGCCAGCACATCCAGCATGTCGGCCCAGACGTAGTGGGGCAGCATGAATTTGTCGTGCAGTGTCGTGCCCCAGCGCACCAGCGAACCCTTGTACGGCTTGCGCCAGAAACGCGCGATCAACGCGCGCAAGAGCAGCTGCTGCGCCAAGCTCATCTCGGCATGCGGCGGCATTTCAAAGCCGCGGAATTCCACCAGGCCCAGGCGGCCAGTGGGGCCATCCGGCGAATAGAGCTTGTCGATGCAGATTTCGGTGCGGTGCGTGTTGCCCGTCACATCGGTGAGCAGATTGCGGAAGATGCGATCCACCAGCCAGGGCGGCGTGTTGCCCGCGTGATCGGGCACTTCCGAAAACGCGATCTCCAATTCGTACAGCGCATCGTGGCGCGCTTCATCGATGCGCGGCGCTTGGCTCGTTGGGCC
>CAIYRG010000258.1 GCA_903928515.1 uncultured Alphaproteobacteria bacterium
AACGCTGGCGGTGATCGATGTGGTGAAGCGTCTGGCGATGACACGGCCCGATGTCGCCTTCACGCTCACCGACGACGGCAAGCAGATTTTAAACTTAAGCAGCGAAGCCAATCTTTTCGACGCTAGCCTCAAGCGGCTGGCGCGCATCATGGGCCGTGATTTTGCCGATAACGCCGTGAAAGTGGATGCGTTACGCGAGGGCGTCGCGCTGTCGGGCTTCGCGGGGCTCGCCACCTACAACCGCGCCAATGCGCAGATGCAGTTCCTGTTCGTCAATGGCCGTCCGGTGCGTGACCGGCTTCTGGTCGGCGCATTGCGCGGCGCTTACGCCGATGTGCTGCCGCGCGACCGCCATCCGGCGGTGTCGCTGTTCATCGCCTGCGATCCCGCACTGGTGGATGTGAATGTACACCCGGCCAAAACCGAAGTGCGCTTTCGCGAGCCAGGCTTGGTGCGCGGGTTGATCGTTGGTGCGTTGAAGGCCGCGCTCCACGAGGCGGGCCATCGCGCTTCCGGCACCGTGGCCGATGAAACATTGGCGGCTTTTCGCGTGCCGGAATTTCCGCAACGTCAGGGCGCGATGTCTTTCGCTCACCGCCCGAACTCCGGCTACGCGCCGCATCTGGCCGGCGCGCTTTACGAATATCATGCACCGCATGATGCGCCCCTGGATGCAAATGTTCTGGAGCGTGAATCCATTCCGGGGCTCTCTGATGAGCCCGCGCATTATCACGCCGAAATACATACGCACGATCATGGGCACGATCATGCGGATCGGGCACATGAGCCGCACATCCACGAAGCGCCCGCTTTGGGTATCGCGCGCGGGCAGGTGCATGACACCTATATCGTGGCCGAAACCGAACACGGCATGGTGCTGATCGATCAGCACGCCGCGCATGAACGTATCGTCTATGAGCGCATGAAGAAGGCCTTGGAGGCGGGCGGTATTGCACGCCAAGCTTTGCTCATTCCCGAAGTCGTGGATTTGGCCGAAGCCGAGACCGACCGCGTTGTCGCGGCAGCGCCAGAACTCGCGCGCCTCGGCGTGATCGTGGATGCCTTCGGCCCCGGTGCGGTGCTGGTGCGCGAGATGCCCGCCGCCTTGGGCAAGCTCGATGTCAAATCGTTAATCCGAGATATTGCCGACGATCTGACGGAAAGCGGCAGCACGGAGCTTTTGAAGGAACGGCTGGATTTTATCCTTGCCACAATGGCGTGTCATGGAAGCGTACGGGCGGGCCGCAAATTGTCGGTGCCGGAAATGAACGCGCTGATCCGCGACATGGAAGGCACGCCCCATACGGGACAATGCAATCACGGCCGGCCGACCTATGTGGAATTGCAGCTTTCCGATATCGAACGCCTGTTCGGCAGGCGCTAAGGTGACAAAATGAAAACCGCTTCCAAAATCTGCTTCGCGGCGCTGACCGGCGCGCTTCTTTCGACGGCTGCACTCGGTGCGACCGCTACGCCGCCTGCAAAAGCGCCTGCGGTTCCTGCGAAAGCGGCAGCAGCGCCCGCACCGCAAGCCCGCGTGGTGATCGTCGATACGCCGGGATTGGCAGTGGCGTTGAAGCCCGCCGCCGGTCAGCCGGTCGTCACCGAAGAGGTCGCGCGCAAAATCGGGCCGATCATGTACGCCGACAATATTCTCACGCCGAATGAATCGAACCTCATCAATGCGCTGATGAAAAATGTCGACGGCAAGGTGCAGATCACCGTGCCCGCCGCCGACGGTAAGCCTGCCGATCATTTCGAGCTGGGCGTGCTGTCGGTCGGCGCGCGCAATTTCCTCAGCCTT
Organism: uncultured Alphaproteobacteria bacterium; assembly: GCA_903928515.1. Taxonomy (GTDB): domain Bacteria; phylum Pseudomonadota; class Alphaproteobacteria; order Micropepsales; family Micropepsaceae; genus CAIYRG01. The sequence continues at coordinate 1,805 of CAIYRG010000258.1, forward strand.
AGCAATCCACCGGATTTGAATACGCTTTGGATGCAGGGCTATGTGCCGATGAAGCAGCTGATCGACGTGACGCTGCTCGATCCGTTCGCGGCCGGGCAGGTGCAACGCTTCATCTCGCAGCA
>CAIYRG010000259.1 GCA_903928515.1 uncultured Alphaproteobacteria bacterium
GCCAGCATCTGGTTCTTTTCCGCCAGCAGCGCGGCGATGTCCGACACAGGCGTTGCGGCGCGGGCGGAGAATACCAGCTCGTGCGGCTCATATTTGAGAACGCCCGTGAAGCTGCGCATATCGAGCAGCGCGTCGGTTTTGGTGACGCGGCCCAGATTGCGCTTGGTGCCGCCGGAGACGATTTCCAACGTGCGCGCTTGGCCCGCCGCCTCGCGCACGAGATCGGCCAATTCGTTTTCCGTTTGAGGATTGAGCGCTTCTGTCATCAAATCTTTGGCATCATAGACGCGGCAGATTGCCGAATTTCATGCGGCCTTCATGCACGTGCATATGACCTTGCTCGACACAAGCATGCAGCACCGGAAACACCTTGCCGGGATTGAGCAGACCGCCGGAATCGAAGGCGCATTTCAAACGCGCCTGCTGCGCCAGATCGGCGTCTGAAAACATCACGCCCATCAACGCTTTCTTTTCCACGCCCACGCCGTGCTCGCCGGTGAGCACGCCACCGACCGCGACACACAATTCCAAAATTTCTGCACCGAAGGCTTCCGCTTTTTCCAGATCGCCTGGCTTCATCACGTCGAACAAAATCAGCGGATGCAGATTGCCGTCGCCTGCGTGGAAGACATTGCAGAACCCGAGCCCATAACGCTGGGCCATCTCCAGCATCCGGTTCAGCACGTTCGGCAATTCGCGGCGCGGAATCGTGCCGTCCATGCACAGCATATCGGGCTGCAATTTGCCCATGGCGGGAAACGCCGCCTTGCGGCCGGACCATACGCGCGCGCGGTCGGCTTCATCGGCGCATTCGCGCACGGCGGTAGCGCCCTGCGCCTTGGCGATATTGGACACACGTGTTGCCGCATCGGCGGCTTCGGCTTCCATGCCGTCGACTTCGGCAATCAGTATGGCTTCGCAATCGGGATAACCGGGCGCGCAGTAATCTTCCACCGCCTGTATGCAGCGGCGGTCCATGAATTCCAGCGCCGCCGGAATGATGCCGTCGGCGATGATGGCGCCCACCGTGGCGGCCGCCGCCGTGGGATCGGCAAAGCCCAGCAGCAACGTGCGTGTAACGGGCGCGCGCGGAATGATCCGCAATGTGGCCTCCGTCACCACGCCCAGCAGACCTTCGGAACCCGCCACAACGCCGAGCAGATCCAAGCCACCGGCATCGCCATGCTTGCCGCCCAGGCGGATGCGCGTGCCGTCAAGCAGCGCCAATTCCACGCCCAACAGATTGTGCGTGGTGAGGCCGTATTTCAGACAGTGAATGCCGCCCGAATTCTCCGCCACATTGCCGCCGATAGAGCACGCGATCTGGCTGGAGGGATCGGGCGCGTAGTAAAAGCCTTCGGCTTCGACGCGCTTGGTGATCGACAGATTGGTCGCGCCTGGCTGCGTCACCACGCAGCGATTCTCGAAATCCACTTCGAGGATTTTGTTCATGCGCGACAGGCCGAGCAGAATGCCATCGCCCAACGGCAGCGCACCGCCCGAAAGCGAGGTTCCGGCACCGCGCGGCACAATCGCGATGCCCTCGGCACTCGCGAAGGCGAGCACGGCAGACACTTCATCGGCCGTTTTGGGCAGCACGCAGAGCAGCGGTTTCTGGCGATAGGCGGTGAGCGCATCCGAATCGAACGCGACCAATGTCGCGTCATCAGACACCACGCCGCCGGGCACCAAACGCTCCAGCGCGCGCGCAAGGGAATCGCGGCGCGCGACAATGCCCGGATCTGGCGTGGGCATTTCCATCATATGTGCAACATCCGCCGCTTCGGGTTTTGCGGCAGTCTAACGCGGCGAAGGAGAGTCGGAAGAAGAAAAGAGGCTGAAAATCAGCGCTCTGAGCAATTAGCCCTGACGCGCTTTGAAGCGCGGGTTCTTCTTGTTGATCACGTACACGCGGCCCTTGCGGCGGACGACGCGGCAATCCTTGTCGCGCTTTTTCAGCGAGCGCAGCGAATTGCGGACTTTCATCGGTCGTCTCCAGGATCGTTCGTTACGTTTGCCGGGCCCGAGGCTCGGCGAGGCGCGGAAACTATTGTCCGCCCCCGCCGCTGTCAATTGCAGAAAACGCTTCTATCCCAACTGTCTTTGCCGAGGCGCCCCGCGACCGGAATTGAGGCCAGGCCGAACCCGGCCCCACGGGATTAAAACGTACTTTTATAAGTAATATCATAGCCTTATCTGTGGTGTGCCGTATTACGCGAAGGTCTCGCGCTCGGCTTTCAGAATTGCTATCAAGAAGCCTATAAAGCCTTCGAGACAGGGGAATTTCCGGCTCACGCGCTTTGCACACGGCAGTCTTTGGGGCTGCCGGGGCCGGAAGAGGAGTGCGAATGAACATCCGCGAGACGCTTTCGGTTGCGCCGCCGACGCTGAACACCGGCCGTTTGCGCCAACTCGATCTCAATCTGCTGGTCTCGCTGGAAGCGCTTCTCACCCACCAAAGCGTGGCGCGCGCCGCCGAAGATTTGTCTGCCTCCGATCTTATGATGGGCCGCGCGCTGCTGCGGCTGCGCAACCATTTCCAGGACGATCTTCTGGTGCCGAAGGGCCGCGAGATGGTGCTGACGCCGCTGGCCCAGCAAGTGATGGGGCCGCTGCGCAATCTTCTGATGCAGGCGGATTCGCTGCTGACGCAGAAATCGGCGTTCGATCCCAGCACGTCTTCGGGCACGTTGAGCGTGGTTGCCACCGATTACTTCTTCACGGTGCTGGGCGCGGATGTTCTGCGCCGCGTGACGTTGCAGGCGCCGAACCTCACCATCGCGGTGGACACCGCCAAGCACGACGTTTTGCAGCGCTTGGAGCGCGGCGAGATCGACGTGGCGGCGGGGCTTTTGCCGTCGGCCTTTTCGGATCACCCGACCGAGACGCTCTATCAAGATTCGCCGGTTTGCGTGGTGTGGCGCGACAATCTGAGCGTCGGCGACAGCATCACGCTGGAGCGCTATCTGGCCGCCAATCATGTGGTGTGGCGCGCGACGGGCTTGGGCGAGCCCTCGTTCAAGGAAAGTTTCCTGCAAAGCATCGGTTACAAAACAAACGTGGCCCGCGCCACGACGACGCTGGAAATGGTGCCGCAACTCATCCTCGGGACCAATTACATCGCCACCATTCCGCGCCGCGCGGCCGAATATTACGCGCGCGTGCTACCCATCCGCATTATCTCTTCGCCCATGGAATTCCCGAAAGTGTCGGTGATTGTGCAGTGGCATCACCACCGCAACGCCGATCCGATGCTGCAATGGTTCATCGGCCTGCTGCGCCAATGCGCGCGTCAGATGCCGTCGGTGTCGGAACGCGCCGCGCGCACGGTCGCCGCCGAATAAATCCACTTCATAAATACACTCCCTAAACGCCGGGCCATAAACCATGCGCTGATGCGGGCTCTTGCCCGCGAAGCCGTTCGCCCTTAGCACTGCCCGCGAAGCACGTGCTTCGGCCCTGTCACGGAACGCGTCATGGAACTCTCGCTCGCCGCCACCATCGTCATACTCGTGGTCACTCTGGCCGTGCTGGCCTATGCCTCATGGCGGCATCGCCAGCCTGTGGATTTGCTGAAAATCCGGCTGATCAATTACGGCCTCATACAGTTGCTTTGCGTTTTTGTGATCCTCGTTCTCGGGGCGCATTTCGTAACGCTGTTCGTCGGCCACCCCGTTACCGGCCAAGGCCAAGGCACACCGTGATCGCGATAACGCGCGGGCATTTTCTCCCAGCGCTCATCTGCGTCCTCATCAGCGTGGCGGGCTGCGCTTCGCCGCAAATGGCGGCGCCTGCGCCCAAACCCGCCGCGGTTTCATTGCCATCGCCTGTGATCCTTGCCGCCGCCAAGCCGCCGCGCAACGTGCCGCTGCCGGTGGAGAAATCTTCGGACGACGCCAATTTCTGCGCGTTCTTGCGTTCGTTCCGCAGCACAGCGATTGCGGCTGGTGCATCGGCGGCAACCTACGACGCGGCCACGGCAAACATCCGCCTGAATTTGCGCATCGCGCAATTGAACGGCTCGCAGCCGGAATTCGTGCGCCCCGTGTGGGATTATCTCTCCGGCGCGGTTTCCGATCTGCGCGTCAACAAGGGGCGCGCGCGCATGGCGGCGAACGCCGCTGCCGAGTCCGATGTGGAAATGAAATACGGCGTGCCGCGCGAAGTGGTGACGGCGATCTGGGGCATCGAAAGCGATTACGGCGACGACACGGGTCGCTTCAATCTGTTCGAGGCCTTGGCGACGCTCGGCTATGACGGCCCGCGTCAGGAATTCGGACGGCGCGAATTCATCGCCGGATTGAAACTGGCCGATGCCGAACATCTCGATCCTGCCACGATGCAGGGCTCGTGGGCCGGCGCCATCGGGCAGACGCAATTCGTGCCCTCGACCTATCTGGCCCATGCGGTGGATGGCGATGGCCACGGCAAGCGCGACCCTTGGCATTCGGTGCCCGACGCGCTGGCATCGACTGCGAACTATCTCAAAGATTCCGGCTGGCACGCGGGCGAACCCTGGGGCCAAGAAGTGAAGCTGCCTGCGAATTTCGCTTACGAGCAGGTCGATCCCGAGAACAAGAAGAAGATTGCCGAATGGCAGGCGATGGGC
>CAIYRG010000260.1 GCA_903928515.1 uncultured Alphaproteobacteria bacterium
CGTACTTCGGGCCTTCAAACTCGTATTTGACGAATTCGAGCATCGAGGTGCTGGAAAAATCCGAAATCGGGAACACCGACCGGAACACGGCCTGCAAGCCCTCGTCGGGGCGGCCGCCCTCGGGCTCCACCACCAGCAGGAACTGGTCATAGGATGCCTTCTGAACCTCAATAAGGTTCGGCATCTCCGCTATTTCTTGAATGTGCCCGAAAAATTTCCGTACGCGCTTGCGACCCGTGAACGTCTGCGACGTCTGCGCCATAAGTCTCTCTCTTTTTTGTCTCGGCCGGGCACCGGGACGACTCTCCGGAAGGCCGCCATCATCGCGACCGTCTGGACAGGCGTGCGAACGCCACGATATTCGATTCAGGTCGTCCCGAACCGTCGCCTCAGTTTTCCAGCCGGCCCAGCCTCTAGAAGGCAGCGCCTAAACGGAAATCCCGGTGATTCCGAGGCACAGGCCCCGAAATCACCGGATCGTGTTGTTTTTGACGTTCCGCGTTCGCCGGGCCGGGCCCGATGCGCCGCATGAACCTCGTCAAATAAGCAATGCTTACTTGAATTCAACCTTCGCGCCGACCTTCTCAAGGGTAGCCTTGATCTTGTCAGCTTCTTCCTTGTTCACGCCTTCCTTGACCGCCTTCGGGGCGGCTTCGACGAGATCCTTGGCTTCCTTCAGCCCGAGGCCCGTAAGCGCACGGACTTCCTTGATGACCTCGATCTTCTTGTCGCCGACGGCGGTGAGCATGACCGTGAACTCGGTCTTCTCCTCAACCGCAGCGGCGGCAGCGCCCGGACCGGCGGCAACCGCGACGGCGGCAGCGGCGGTGACGCCCCACTTCTCTTCCAACATCTTGGCGAGATCGGCCGCCTCGAGGACGGTGAGCTTCGACAGGTCGTCGACGATTTTAGACAAGTCAGCCATTGTAGTGTTCCTCTTTCGGTTCGAACCGGAGTGTTTGGATTAGGCCCTGCTAAGCTTGGCTTTTGTCGGCATAGGCCTGGACCACACGAGCCATCTTTGTCGCCGGGGCGATGATGACTTGAGCGATCTTCGTCGCCGGGGCTTGAATAAGCCCGACGATTTTGGCCCTGAGCTCGTCGAGGGATGGCAAGGACGCGAGCGCCTTGACGCCATTCGGATCGAGCGCGGTCTTACCCATCGCGCCGCCAAGAATGACGAACTTTTCGTTCGTCTTGGCGAAGTCGATGGCGACCTTGGACGCAGCGATGGGATCGCTCGAATAAGCGATCACAGTCGGCCCCTTCAACAAGGGACCGATGCTGGCAACGTCCGTGCCTTCAAGAGCGATCTTGGCGAGGCGGTTTTTCGCGACCTTGACCGTGGTGCCGACAAGCTTCGCCTGCTTGCGCAGGGTCTGCATCTGGGCGACGGTCAGGCCGGCATAGTGAGCCACGACGACGCTATTGGCGGTCTTGAAGACCGCCTTCAGCTCCGTCACGGCTTCAGCTTTTGCCGCTCGTTCCACAAGCTCTCTCCTGTTGGCGGCCCGCGTCACGAAGGACGAGAGCCGCCGGGTGCGACTTGCCGTTCCACCGGCCGCAAGCGGCACGCCGGAACGACGCTCTCAATCCTGCCCCCTGAAGCGACAGAGCCGCCGCAGGTCCAAAAGGTTCGAACCGAAAAAGGACTCCGAATCCCATCCGGCCTTACCCGTCTGTGCAGGCTGCACAATTAAGCCGGAAGCACCGGCGCCCGCAGTCTCGGACAGGATGCGCTTTCAACGAAAAACGTCGTGTTCCCAAGCCTTTCAGATGAATCCCGCGGGATGTCCAAAAGGAATGAGTTCCTCACGTCCAGGTTTTCCGAAAATCGCGCAAAAACAGGCCGGCTTTTGAGGTCGGCATGCTTATGAGGTCTATTTAGAGTCTCTCAAGGGCTTTGCCAAGCGCAAATCCACGCCAGCACAGCCCGAGAAAGGGCCGGCGCGGCCGTTACCGATCAGGGGCCGGCGATCCAGCCGTCGCTGACCAAGGCACAAATCGCAAGAAAATAGAGATTTCGATTGTGTTCAATCCTGAATTGCACTCGATCGGGGGTGGCCGCGCATGGCCATCGTTATCCTAACGAAAGCGCCGAATAGCGGAAGGCCGCGCGGCCCTCAATGTCCTCACCCGCCGCAACGGCACGACCCGGCGCTTCTGGGTAAACTCCCTTAGAATTGCTATAATCTGATCCAATCATCGCGCGACGGTTCGAGTTCTCGAACCGAAGAAGGCGCGCCAAAGACGGCCGGCATCGCAAGTCCGTCTTGGATTTCGGGAGGATGGCAATCATGGATCGCAGGCATTTGTTGAAGGCCGGCGGGGCGTCGCTGGCGGTGACCGCCGCATCGCCGCTCTCGCTGTTCGACCCGCGCGAGGCTCGCGCGCAGGGCGCGCCGTTCAAGGTGCTGTCGCCCGACGAGGTCAAGACCGTTGAATCTCTCTCCGACGCACTCGTGCCCGGCGCGCGCGACGCCGGCGTCTCCCACTACGTCGATCACGAATTGGCGAGTCCCTCGCCACGTCTGATGTTGCGCTTCGCTCAACTTTCCGGACCGCTTGCGCCGTACTATCGCGGCGCGCTTGCCGCGTTCGCGGGGTCAATGACTTCGCAGGGAAACGGCGCATTCGCGTCGCTGTCACCCGACGCGCAGCGGGCGGTAATCGAGGCTGTGCGAACCGGAACGATCAAGCCGTGGGATGCGGGCGCGGTCGCCGCGCCGATTTTCTACGGCATGATGCGCAACGATGGCGTCGACGTCGTTTACGGTTCCGCCGAGGGCTTCAAGAACCTGGACATCCCCTACATGGCCCACATCATGCCCAAGACAACGTGGTGACGACGATGGCAAACGCAAAAAACGCTCATAACAACAAGCACGTCGACGCGGTCGTCGTCGGCTCCGGCGCTGCGGGCGCGCTCGTCGCCGCAAAGCTGGCGGCGAAAGGCAAAAAGGTCGTCATTCTCGAGAGCGGACGCTCGGTGCTGCCCGCCGACATGATCAGCTCCGACATCAATGCACGGTCGCTGCATTGGGGTCAGGATATGGCGGATCTTAAACTCGCCACGCCGGCAATCCGAACCAACTTCTCGACCGGATCGCAGACCGGCGGAACGGCGGCGCATCACTACGCGGCGTGGTTCCGCTTGCACGAGGAGGACTTCAACATGAAGTCCACGTTCGGCCAAGGCAACGACTGGCCGATCGCCTATTCGGACCTGCGTCCGTATTACGATCGCATCCAAGAAGAAGTCGGGATGTCGGGCGACGCGGAAGCCGAGGTCTGGCGTCCGGCGGGCGCGCCCTACCCGATGCCTGGACTGCCGATGTTTCAGGCCGCTCAGGTTCTCAAGCGCGGGTTCGACAAGATGGGCTTGCGGACGGCGCCTCTCCCGGTCGCGATCAACACGACAAAGTACAAGGATCGTCCGGCGTGCCTGTATGACGGCTGGTGTGACGCGGGCTGTCC
>CAIYRG010000261.1 GCA_903928515.1 uncultured Alphaproteobacteria bacterium
GACCGGCATATCGCCGACGGGGTTATGAAGTACTTCCGAGACAAAACGCGTCAAGGCTTTTGTCGGCACGAGGATGGCGAGCGACCAGCCTCGCTTCTTCGCTTCGATCAGGCGCTTGCGCGCCTGTAGGACTTGTCCGACCAGACTCCCGAGCGCCTGTGCATCGGCCCCCTTAAACACGTAGACTTGGACACCCTCGTACGGGAAATTGAATTTTCCGGTCAGCACATCGTTGCCGAAGGTGGCGATGCCGGTGCCCTTGCTGCGATGGTTTGCAGCGCCAAGCGAGATTTCGGTCGGTTTGAAAGCCTCGCGAAAGTGATCGAGACGCTTCGGATCAGCGCCGATGAAATCGAAGATGCGTTGTTCAGGATCAGCCAGCGCTATCAGCTTGCTATGCAGACCCATCGTGCGAACGACGTCCCACTGTCCGCCATTCGTGTCTTGGAATTCATCAAGGATGATGAACGGATACCGCGTCGCGACAAGCCTCCGCAGCTTGTCGCTGCGGCTCAGGAGCTCGAAAACGAAGGTCGAGAAGAGGTCGAAGCAAACGCGCCCCTCTTCCTTAGCAAGCCGCATGCGCTCCGCTTCCTGCTCGGTTTCCTTCGCTGCCCGCTCGGCATCGGTAAGTTTCTTGTCCTTCGCATATTTCGAGCGGATGGCAGAGAGCGCGATGGATTCATTTGGAGGCGTGAGCAGTGAGAGGTGACGCGGCAGACCGATCAGATAGCCGTGTGTTTTGATGATCCGCCAGAAAAACGCGTGGTAGGTATCGACTTCGATCCGCTTCTTCACGGCGTCCGGCAGATCCTCTTCCGCTTCTTTCGCCTCAATCACGCGGCTGACCGTTGCCCGCGCGAAGCTCAGGAAAAGCACGTTCTGACCGGGCCGCAGCTCTTCCGCTGCGATCCGGCCCGCTTTGAGGATGGCAATCGTCGTCTTCCCGGCACCGGGCCCGCCCGTGATGAGCAGATGGCCCGACGCGGCAAGGATCGCCTTTTGTTCGTCAGTCAGTTCCATCGCTTGCGCCCTTGGCCGCGATGTCACTCTCTTCCGCTTTCTCCTCCGGTGGTGCTGGTGGCGGCGGCGGATCGCAGATGGCTTTCAACTGGACGCATGCGTCGCGTATCCATTGCGGGATTTCGGCCTCGGTGCACTGCACGAGAAAATCTGCAAGGCTGCCGTGGCCCTTCCCCCAACCGAAGTACCTTTTGAGGGCCTTCTTCGGGTCCTTTGTCCAATCCATCTCGGACAAGATAAATTTCGGCCAGTTCAAGCCCTTGCAGAAGCGGTCGATAGCTGCCTGCGTGGTGTTGTTGAGAACGAAGTCCTCGAAGTCTTCTTCGGTATGCATGAAAAGCTTATCGACCTTGGCTTCAATCGCCGCCTGCGATGCGGGCGTTTGCTTGTCACAGACGCCGAAGACGATCTTCCCGAGGTCGCGATAGAGACCGCCCAGGTCCGCGACCTGACTATCCGAACCGGCATCCATCGTGCAGATGCCGAGCGTTTCGAGCGGCGCATAAGTGCCGGGCTTCAGCTCCGCCAGTCGGCGGGCGGCAACCGGCAGCGCCATGGCTTCGGTTGCACCTTCTGCCACCATGACCCGGCGCGCCAGCAAACCTTCGCAAAAGCGCGTCCTGAATTCCTGCCGGTAGCGCTTCGGCTTTACGCTATCAGGCAGCGTAATCCGCTTCTGCGTCAGAATGCCGTTCCCGTCCCGATGCAGAACGACCGTCTCGCCCAATTCGAATTCCTCCAGCACATAAGGCGAGTGCGAGGTGA